>JAGQPK010000436.1 GCA_020426755.1 Planctomycetales bacterium | reverse complement strand
CGACGCTCACCAACGATTCGCTGGCGAATGCTGACACTGTCGAAGAGAACATCGATCCAATACAGCTTGTCGACAAACAGATCCTTGCTGGCAAATACACGGATGCAACGACGCTGATATCTCGGCTAGCCGAAGAAGGCGATACGAGCGTGCAGCTTCGTTATCGACGCGCGCTAGTCGCCGAGTTCCTGCGCGACTTTGACGAGGCACAGCGTCAATATATGAGTCTGTTGGATGATGCGACCGGTCGGTTGCAAAACGCAGCACGTCTCGGCCGTGCACGATGCCTGATCGAACTCGGGCGACCAGACGCCGCGCGGCTGCTGCTCTACAGCCAGCTCTTACGTGACAGCGGACAAGGCGACGCTGCCGGTTCCGTCTTGCATGCCTGTGCCAAGCTACTTGGACGCGATGTGCAACCCGTCGGCGACAACTTGCTAGACGACAACGTCATCCTGCATCACTCGACCGCCTTCAATCAAGATCATCTGCTGTACGTGTACAATGACATCGCGCGTCCGACAGCGCCACTAGCGAGTGGTTTTCGCGTGATGGACAAGTTCGGCGACCAACCCGATACGATTCAGATTGAATGCCGCTTTGACGGTGCCACCGTCATCGATGTGTTGCAGGATGCGACGGAACAACTTGCTTACTCCATGGTATTAGATTCCGACGCCATGCGAGTCTTCTCGTCACGAACAGCGACGATCGCCGTGCGTGACATGAACCTGGCAATTTTCCTGGATGCTTTATTGGAACCATCCGGATATACATGGGCGGTTAAGGATGGCCGGTTACACGTTCACGGTGTGGATGACCTATCGCGATCGGCATTGCAACAGTTGCGAATCGTGCAAGCGAACCGTATGTGTCGGACGGCACTGGCGTTGTACCCGGATGGACCCGAGTCACTGTCCACCTATCTAACTTTGGGTAACATCAGCTTCTGGACAGGGCAACTGGAAGATGCCGTCAGTGCGTATCGCGAGCTCGAGCGACGTGCCGAAGGGCGAGACCCGGGGTATGCTGTTCCATTTAATCTGGCGAAGGCCTATCTCAATCAGAACCTACGGCGGGAAGCACGCACGGCATTCTTTCGAGTTGTCGACGCGACGCCGGGCGGTTCGGTCCAGGCCGTCGCCCATGCCTACATCGGGCGGTTGTTCCTAGAAGAGCGGAGCATACCCTATGCGACCCGTGAGCTTGCTCGCGGAATCTCGTTCGCAGCAGACGAGGATGTGTTGCGCACTTGTGTTGAGACACTTTCCTGTGCTTACCTCCTTGAAGCCAACCCTGAAGTTGCCAACCAGACGCTGATGGACCATCGCAGTCTGCTGCAGGAAGAACCTTGGCGATCAAAAGCGGCCTTTCTCTCGGCGCTCGCTAGAACTCGCGCGGCAACAGGGGACACGGATAGGCTGCGCCGCAAACGAGAGCTCTCGGCATCGCTAGAGGCGGTCATGCCCGGGCGTTTTTTCGGATCGGTGGGCTACCAATTGGTTGGCGAAGCGTATCAAGATCTGGAACTCGTCGATCAGATGGCGGCCGTTTATACGGAGGGCATCGAGAGGACGAAGCCACACGGTCTGCGTGGCGAAATGATGTTCAACGTGGCGCAGTACCTCTACGATACCGGACGTTGGGACCAACTCGAACCCTGGTTTAAACAGTTCGAGGCAGAGGGACTGTTGGATGGCGTTCGCTGGACAAAACTGCGACGTGCTGAGATTGCTTACAAGAAGGGCGACTTCGACGATTGCATGGCTCGATGCTACGACGCGATGACCATCGAGTTGCAGGAAGCAGATAAGAAGATTGTTCTGACGTTGATGGGGAACATCTTCGAACGCCAGCGCGATTACTACAAGGCGGCGCTTTGTTTTGCAGGCATGGTACCGACCACGACGGCCGACGGAGGAGTGCAACCATGATGGTGCGATTCGCTGGTAACTGGGAAGTGTTTCGCGTGCGATGGGGCGTTCGCGTCGCGATGGCAGTCGCGACAATCAGCCTCGTTGGTTGTTTGGTGACGTCGACTTGGGCGGATGAGGAACTGCCGACACCGACTCCCATGTCTCGTGAGCGATCCGCCAATCCCTTGCGTGGTTCCCGCGACGAAGTCACCGATGTGGAAGCCGCAATTCAGCGATTGCAAGCGGAACGCAGCAAACTGAAAGCTCGCGTCGAGGCGACGGATCGGGCCGTCACCCACTCCGGTTCAACGCGAGCGCGAACCGCAAGTAGTGTTGGCGAGATGCGCGATCGAATCGAACGATCACGACAGCAGGATCTACAGCGTTCCGAAAGAATTCGTGAGAAGCTAGATCGCCTCCGCGGTTTCATTGATCAAGGGAACGCCTGTGTTCCAACTGGTGACGATAATGCGGCCCCGGATCCGACCCGCGACCAAGTTGCGGAAGAGGCCCCGCGGCCGCCGGCACAGGCCGATGCGCCTCCAACCGAAACACAGTCAAGTCCCGATGCTCCAGAAGCAACACTGCCCGTCACCAGTCCTGGTAGTCGATTTCCGGAACTGCCAAATCGCCAGTCCGATGATAAAGTGCAGGCCATTCCGCTACTTGATGCAGCCGTCGACAGTTTACGACTGGCGAACAACCTGTACGGTAGCAATGAAATCAAGCTCGCGCTCGATATCTATCAACGAATGGACAAGGCGGGACTCGACCAACTCGATCAACTGTGGGTCGAGTATCAGATCGGTAACTGTCACCGTCGGTTAGGGAATCGGCAAGAGTCAGAACGAGCCTTTCGAATCGTGACCAGTCGCGACAAGTCGACGTGGATTGGTGAGAACGCACGCTGGTGGCTCGATGTCAACGACCGGGCCAACCGGTTAGAAACGCAGATTGAAACATTCAAGCAAGCGCTGGATCAATTACAGGAGACGCCAAATGCAGGCTCCTACACTCCATGATCTCGAGCAATACCTAGATGCGTTATACGGTCAGCAAAAAACGCTGTACACCGAACTCGTCAGCATCACCGCGGGGTTTCCGCCGGACTACGCGCCAGGACCACAGATGGACCGGCAAATTGGTCAGATGCATGTCGTGATGGATCGCATCGGCGAGCTTGATAACCAATTGAGCGATTTGCGTGTGAACTGGCAGGAACTGGGCGGCAAACCCGGTCCTCAGCTTAAAGCAACGCTCGACGATGTCGAGAAACTCATTCTCGTTGCGATGGATAAGATCAATGCGGCAGAGCGCGCTGCGGCGGCTTCGAAGGAACGGTTGGCACCTCAAGTGAGTGTCGAGTCGCGGAGACGGCAGATGACCGCGGCTTACCGGACGGCGCAAGGTAACGGCTAGACGACTCAACGGCCGTTTTGACGCGGCAAGGGATTTGATACGCATGGAAGCGAAAACTGAGCGACAGAGTTCCTGTCCGGGAACGCTTGGCGTCGAGCCGAACGCCGCCGCGCAAGGCGTATTCTCGCTGCTTGCTGATGAGCAACATACGTTCGTCGGACAATCGGCTCAGATGCAGCACGTACTCGAGCAGATCGAATGGATTTCACGCAGCGATGCGCCAGTTCTGATTACCGGTGAAAGTGGTACCGGTAAAGAAGTCGTGGCTCGCATGGTGCATGCCAGCAGTCACCGCAGTCGTTTGCAGTACGTCCGCGTCAATTGCGCAGCACTTTCTGAAACACTGATTGAGAGTGAATTGTTCGGTCACGAAAAGGGTGCCTTCACTGGGGCCAGCGAAGAGCGAGTTGGACGCTTCGAGTGGGCCGGAAAAGGGACTCTATTGCTCGACGAGATCAGCGAGATCCCGCTCGCACTGCAAGCCAAGCTCCTGCGCGTGTTGGAGGAAGAGGAGTTTGAACGTGTCGGCAGCAATCAATCACGCCCCATGCAGGCACGCGTTATCGCCACCAGCAATCGGTGTCTCCGCGAAGAAGTTGAAAAGGGCAACTTCCGCAAGGATCTCTACTATCGCCTGAATGTGTTGGAAACTCACATACCCGCTTTGCGCGAACGACGTGACGACATTCCCTTGCTCGTGATGCACTTCATCAACTGCTTTCAGCACGAAGGTCGCGGTGAAGTGAGTTCAGTGGAAGACGCCGCAATGGACTTGCTCTGTCAATACGAATGGCCGGGCAATGTGCGTGAGTTGCGAAATGCCGTGCGCCGACTCTGTATTGTCAATCGCCGGTCATGCGTGACACGCGACAGTCTGAGCTTCTTGGATGCGCACAGTGAGACCTGCAACCGTGCTGACGATCTCTACGACATGACGTTGCGAGACGCCGAGCGGTTGCTAGTGCGAGCCACCATGCGACGCTACCAAGGCAATCGAAGTGAAGTGGCTAGGCATTTGGGTGTAACTTCACGAACGTTACACAATTGGTTCAAACAAGATCCAGATTTGTTGGCCGACGTCGCCTGACATATATTTCCGCTGGCACGAAAAGAATTCCGCTAGCGAGTCAAGACTTTCACGGTTTCCCACACATGTTTTTGCGGCGAACTTAGCATGATACGAGTCTAATGTTCGTCGGCACACCAGTTGCTGAAAGAGACGCTGCCGAAATCGGACGATGTCGGTGTGATGTCGAATCTGCGGTGTTGATAAGTTGGGAGTGTTCGGAATATGGTTGCTCCGTCACCCGTGAGTAGTGGACCCACCCCATGCAATTGCGGCGACGCTGGACCGATGGCCGGCGCCGATTTGGCAGCTGCGTTGTTGGGTGACTTGGCGCTGATGCAGGGCGAGAGCGGGGACAGCGGCGCCTCCTTTCTCAACCTGCTTACCTCGCTGGTAGCTACGTCGCCGGAGCAGGAGCAGTTGTTGACCGATGCGCAACTGTCGCCACTCGTGACGGAAGAAGTCGTGGTCGGTGATGGCGAAGAGGAAGATAGCTCAAACGACCTGCTAGGCCAGTTGGTCGCCGCGTTGCAGGCCTATCTGCAAGGTCAGACCTTGCAAGTTCCCGACTTCACGAGCACGCCCAACGAGAGCGCCGACTTGTCACTTGAGAATGGGCAAGGCGAGCTGGCGGCGGCACCGATCACAGCGGCCATTTCCCCGGATGGCGATGGCGAAGTCAGCGCAACACTTGCTCCGTTGGAGGAAGGTGCAACTGATGCAATACCCGCAGCAATGCCGCT
>JAGQPK010000435.1 GCA_020426755.1 Planctomycetales bacterium | reverse complement strand
GAACAGATGTTGCGAAGTTTGGGAGAGCACATCGGCGCTGCGTTTCGCCAAGGTGATTGCTGATACGCATTGCGTCTGTTGACCGATCTGATGAGTGCCGGCGTGTTTGAAGGCGCTGTCAAGCAGTGCGTTCAGCTCGTAATGGAGTGCGGCATCGCGTTCTTTATTCGCAGCATCCGCTAGTTCGCGCATTCGAACGGCAGCCGACATGCCTCCTACGGCACCGCTGACCAACAGCAGGGCAATGCTGGCAAACAAAGCAGCACTAAGTGGATTGCGCCGACACCAGCGTTGCGTGCGTTCAATGATGGAGACCCGTCGAGCCAGTATCGGCTCATCGTTCAGAAAGCGGCGCAAATCCTCCGCCATCGCGCCGGCGGTTACATAGCGATCTGCCTGATTGCGCTCAATTGCTTTCTCGATGACTCGCGCCAAATCGTGGGGAATATCAGGTCGAATGGAGCGTAGCCGTGTCGGAGTTGCCGCTTGAATCTGCTCGATGATCGAATGTGCGCCTTTGCTCAAGTAGGCTGGCCGATGAGCGACAAGTTCATAAAGAGTGAGTCCCAAGCTGCAAATATCACTCCTTCTGTCAGCTTGACCATGCAGTGATTCCGGTGCCATGTACCGAAGCGTGCCGACGATCTCGCCCGACATGGTCAGGTCGCCGTCGTCGTCTACCTTCGCCAAGCCAAAGTCGGTGATCCAAACCGTCCCGTCAGCGTCCAACAATAAATTGCCTGGCTTGATGTCGCGATGCAAAATCCCCTGTTCATGCGCGTAGTGAATGGCTTCCGCCACCTGGAATCCGAGTAAAGCAACGTCTCGCCAGAAACAGTCTCCCGTCACATTCGTTACGCTATCCTGGTCTGCCGCGTTGACCGAGCTGCGCGATGTAACGACAAACTCAGTCGCAGAATCATCATCCATCCCATCGGTTGAACTCGCGCCTTGTTGTTCGGATGCGGCGATTTGTGTGTGGTATCGTTTGCCGCCACTGAGGCACGCCGAAATGAACGCATCGCGATCGGTGTAGTCCGCGGCGAGGATTTCCTCTGGTCGCTCAGTTCGCAAGATGTGCGCGAGACTCTGACCCGCGATATACTGCATGACGTAGTAGCACTTGCCATCACTTTCGCCGAAATCGAACACCGTCACGATGTTGGAGTGATGGAGCCGCGCCGCGGACTTCGCTTCACGCAAAAAGCGACGACGGTAAGTCTCGTTACTCAAGTGACGCGGCAGGATCTTGACAGCGACGGTCTTGTCGAGCGATTGATGTCGTGCCAAATAGACGACGCCCATTCCGCCTCTACCCAGTTCCAGCAACAGTTCATAATCGCCGAGCGTGGTGCCAGCCAGATCATCAATCTCGCAATTCGCTCGTCGCGGCCGCGGTTGCCCCACTTGCTCGAGCCATTCGAAAGTCGGGTAAAGATCGACAATCTCCTGTTCGTACTCTGGAAAGCCGAGCGCGTAACGTTCGATCGGCGGCGCGACACCGCGACGGAGCAGGTCCATGTACTGCTCAAGTATCTCTTCGAGGGGATTCCGTACGGAACTCATGAATTGACCAGCGCGTTTTTGGGGAAAAGACTTCGTGAGAGGAACTCAGACCCTCACTTGCCGGGCAAGGTACCGAACTGCCTGTGTTGATACGCAGCGGTGAACGTATGATGGACAAGTTGCCCGCGCATTTCAACGATTCTAAAAAAAATCTGTGGGTGTTCGCTTCCGGATTTCGGATTCGATAGATGGGGGTCTTCTGATTTAATTCGTTGGATATGAAGTCTGAAGAGCTGACAAACTTATTTGAACGCTATCGCACACGCTTGCGTCGAATGGTCGACTTGCGGCTGGATTGGGGGCTGCGCGGACGCATTGATGTTTCGGACATTGTTCAAGAGGCCTTCTTGGAAGCGCATCGGCGTCGCGACGATTTCGATCCGGCTCAGATGCCTTCTTATCTTTGGTTGCGAATGATCGTCGGGCAGAAGCTGATTGATCTGCACCGTTATCATGTCCGCGCTCAGAAGCGATCTGTGTTGCGAGAGTCGCCACTTGGAGTTGCGGAGCCGTCCGTCTCTTCCGTTGCCTTGGCCCATGAGCTTGCGGACGGCGCGACCTCGGTGGTCGAAGCGGCGATTCGCGCTGAACGCGCTCGGATGATTGAAACCGCCTTGTTAACGATGGACGATCTGGATCGCGAAGTACTCGCGTTGCGGCATTTCGAAATGCTCAGCAATGCCGACGCCGCCCATGTCTTGGGGATCTCTCCTAATGCGGCGAGCAACCGCTACGTGCGTGCTCTGAAACGCCTGCGCGAACTGATTTCTCCGGTGGACCCATAAAAAGTCGTTCTTCCGCGGTGGGCAAGCGTTCCGGGAATTCGGACTCAAAGTAAAGGCACTACGCAGGCCGGATGCACGGCGTCCAATTCTTCGCAGGCTTGTTGCTACTCACGCCATTGCGCATGTGCCCGCCACCGACCGGGGACAAGAGGTGACCACATGAACAAGAATCTCTTCCTGCGGAAATTCGAGACGCTAGAACCGCGACAACTATTGAGTTGCAGCCCTACCGGACTGGCGGTTCCGGCTTTGTCGAGCCGGCCGAGCGCGTTTCTGAAGATGTATCTGGACTTTGATGGCGATACGGGCCGTTGGGGAAAGCTGGGGCCGCTGGACTTCGGCCTATTCGATGCCACGACACCGCCTTACGACATTGATGGCGACACGGGATGTTTTTCGTCGGCCGAACTTGAACAGATTCAGCGCATCCACGCAATCGTAGCGGAGAAGTACTCGCCATTCGATATCGATATCACGACCATCAATCCTGGCGAACTACGCGACGGTCGTGCCGGCAAGGTCGTCATCGGTGGAGACGGCGCCTGGTATCCCGCCCGTGCGGGAGGTGTCGCGCTGCCGGGATTCTTCAGCGACTTTGATAACGTCGGTTACGTCTGGGATGGGACAGGGAGCGGTGTCGCCGATATCGCTTACATCGGTGAGGCGGTGGCTCACGAAGCCGGCCACTTGCTGGGGCTATTGCATCAGGTCGATGTCGACCCAATGACGGGCGAAGTCGTGGGGGAGTATCGCGACGGACCGATCATGGGAAAGTCCGATGACACTCCCAACGGCGGCCGGTGGACCGTCGGTGAGACGGCACTGAACATTATCGACCTGTTCTATCTTAGTCTGGGAACTCAAGATGATGTGAATCGGCTTATGTCCAACGGTTTTCTGACGGGGCAAGTGCCGTTGCGTCCCGACGATCACTCCGATCTGCGCGCACTTGCGACTCCACTGACGAGCGGCGTCTTCGGCCACACCGGCAACGGCGTCGCGGAGACAGAGACGGATGTCGACTTCTTTCGCATTGACTCGGTTGCGCTCGGTAGCTCATTTACCGTTCAAGTGGCGTCGAACTCGGAGCGTCCGATGTTCGATCCGCGTCTGGAACTGTTCGATGCCAGCGGCACGTTAATCGCAACCGCTAATGGCAGCGTGCCGTCTCGTTTGGACGAGGCGATTCAGGTTTCGTTGGCGACTTCTTCGACCTATTTCATTGCGGTTCGCCCAGCCGGCAACCCCGGTGTTGACTACAACATTGGCTCCTACACCGTCAGCGTTCAGCCCGACGTCGGTGATCGGCCGTCGAACGCGGTCGAGATCAGCGGCGTGCAATTCGTCAACGACACGCTCGGTTTGCCGGCGGCATTCGGCAAGCACGTGAAGGTAGAATCGTTCACGAGCGTCGACAACTTCGACTGGTACAAGTTTTCCAATCCCGATTGGGAGACGATGCCGCGTGGCACCGTGAACGTGCTGCTCGACAACCTGTCGTCGAACGCCGATCTGTTTCTCTATGCGGATCGAGACTTTGACGGACTGGTGGGTGCCGCTGAATTGATCGACCAGGGAACCTCATCCGGCAACTCCGCTGAAGTGGCCACGAGTCTCATTTATCCCGTGTATGAATACTTCATCGCCGTAAAGAACGTCGACCATGCTAACACGAACTATCGACTGACGATCGAACTCGATCACAGCGATCCGGAGCACCCTAGCAATCTTGCCGCGCGCGGCAGCGATGTGATCTACGATCACGTTTCTCTCACGGATTCGGATCTCTATAAGGGGCCACTCGCTTGGACCCGTGGCGTCGTGGCACCTGTGCTTAACTTTGAATTTCGTCCCTTCAATGCCGATGCTGACTTGGTCATTGGCTATGACGACAACGCCAATCAGATTTTGGATCCGGCAGAGATTACTTCGACTTATCACGGACTCGTGAATCAAGTCACCCCCGTGACAGGTGTGTTGGGTAGGAATGCAGGCCGCAGCCGACTGTTGGTTGGGGTGAGGCACTTCAATGGTGATACCAATTTCGAGCTTCGCTTTGGCTTCGACGCGCTGCCAGTGATTGATCTCGGAACGCCGTTGTCGGGCGTCGCTGGGTTGCTGGACGTCAACGCATCGCAACATGCCGGCCAATTCGCCGATTTGCTCAACAGCACGGATAATTTGGATATTCTCAGCCTGGGCACGCCGCCCGCCGGTGCGTTTGAATTGCAAATCAAACCGCCGATTAACGGGGGTGCCAACTTCGAGCTGGTGGCAGATCTAAATCAGAACGGCAAGCTCGATCAGGACGAGTGGTTGGCCAGTGGCGTGGATCTGAATTTTCAGGTGGAGCAGGGCAGTACAACACCGTACTATCTGCTCGCTAGCTACGATCCGGGCTCTGCACCGGAAGCTGACTATGAAGTGATCTATCGCGATGTCTACGCCAATAGTGACACAGGCGTGACACCAGCCAATCCACGCATGATGCAGCCCGGCGAAGGCCAGCTTGTCGGTTATGCGGCGCTAAGTCCCGAACCGTTGCTTGATCGACCTACTGTGTACCATCGATTGGATGTCACACAGCCCGGCACTCTGCATCTGCTGTTGCAACCCGAAGAAGACGAGCCGCCGCTGGTCGGAGCCGGATTGCAGGTCTACGTCGACAAGAACCAGGACGAGCAATTGACTGACGACGAACGTATCACGGGCTTTCACGACGGCAAAGTTGCCCGCAATCTTGACGTCAATGTCGTACCGGGCGGCTACTTTATCGCCGTCTCCGTACCAACGGCCGAAGGCATTCCAGC
>JAGQPK010000434.1 GCA_020426755.1 Planctomycetales bacterium | reverse complement strand
GGGCGGCAGCTCGACGGCATCCATGGTACCTAGCAAATTGCCTTGGGCATCGCCGACGGACAAGTACAACCACTCGCCATGCCGGCTCAGCCCAAACGGACGTCCCGCCCCGGGATCATTCGAGTTATCGAAATCTTCTTCGGCATTAAGAACAAAGTAACCGCCGGCGGGTATCACCGTGCCGGGTGCGATCTGGTAACGCCGTGGTGCAGCGTACTCGCGTGTCGAATCACCCACGAACCAGTGACTGATGTCGACTGGCTGATCCGTCGTATTGCGCAGCTCGATCCAATCGCCCTCGTCGGAGGCTGGATTAGCCAGCACCTCGTTGATCACGACGGCACCCGGCCGCCAGTCGTCGTCGACATGAAACTCTCCAGGCGTGCCCATGGGATTGGGCGTCAGTTGCCAATTCGTGGGATCATTCCACGCCACGAGTGGCGCAGACGGATCGACGATGCTCATCGACGGACGCCAGTTGTTCAGTTGGTCATCCATTGAGATCCATTCGGAATCATATACGAACGACTGAATAACGTCCGTACCATTCACCACCTCAATCAACTCGCGATTGCCTAACGATCGTTCGAACTGACCGGCGGCCATTTCCGGAGCAAAGTCGGGCAGGTATCCGCCAATGACCGTCGCGGACTCGCCGTGCAGCAAGACCTGCTGACGACTGCCACCAAAGTTGAAATCAATGCCGCCGCGAATCGTAACGCGACTCAGATCAATCGCGGTGTTACCAATATTTGTCAGTTCGATGTACTCCGGATAGTCGGTGCGAATCTCAGTGACACGCAATGAACGCGGCGCAGAGATCGGTACGGCGCCCGCATCGACCTGCGCTTGCTCGTTGGCCAGCAGATGAATCGCCGGCGAACGGCCGGTGTGTGGATCAACGTCACTATCAAGTGTGCTGTCCGTGCCCTGTCCGGAAAATCCCCAAGTGCTGCGAGTTACCAACCGAGTCGGTTCGATGAAATAGCTGCCGGGCGCAAGGCCATCAAAGCGATAGGTACCCAAGGTATCAGTTACGGTTTCGGCAATCGTCCAACCACGATCGTTCAACAATCGTACGTAAGTACCGGCCCACGGCACATCGGATGTCTCTCTAATCCCGTCGCCATCGTCGTACCACACGTGTCCGCTGATGGCTGTCGTTGGCGCGTTCCCCCACATGCCAGCGTCTAACCGAATGGCCCCCGCCCCTCCTTCAATGTTTACGCTCTGCGTGATCGGATCAAAGTCGCTATCTGTCGCGTCGTCACCAGAGTCTTGTTGCGTCAAGGTGAGCGTCGGGGCTGCGACAACCTTCACGGACAGTGATTCGCCAGTCCGCGGATAGGCACGCAGATCGTAAACACCTTCGCTATTCGACGTCGTCGATTCAATGATGGTACCGTTGCCGTCCAGCAATTGTACCTCGACACCGGCGGCGCGTGGTTCACCTGCCGTCCGAACTCCGTCTTGATCGAGATCATTCCATAACACACCTGTAATCTGAAGCGCGGGGGTCAAGATATACGCTTCGTTGTTGCCTGCAATTAATACTTCTTCTCCTTCGATCGCAATGATTGATTGATGGCCATCATTGCGTGGCAGATTGAACTCGCCGCGTTCTTGCCAGATGCCATCGACCCGATCAAAGACCATTCCCGTGGTGTCGCTGGCGGCCACCGCGACATCGCCTTCAATCCAAACTCGATGCCCAGAAAATCGAAACAGGCCGACTTCGTTCCACTCGCCCGCCTGCAGTTCATAGAAAGTAATGCGATCGAAGTCCGAGGCAACGACGATCGTGTCGCCATCAAGCGCAGCCTCGCCGCGCAACTCAAGTGTTTGCTGAGCTTGCCACGAGTCGTCTTGAAACTCGTAGACGGCAACAACACCAGATGATACGAGACGATTGCCTTGCAGATCGCCGAGAGCAGGCAGCTTCTTCTGCGCATCCTCAACCCAACTCAGGTTTTCGTCCGGCACAAAGACGTTTCGCCCACAGCTAAATTGGTAGGGCTGCAACGATAAGGTTTTCGGCAAATTTCCGCAGTTGACGGTGAGCTTCTCCTGCCACTGACCATCATGCAGCTCATAGAGACGCGCCAAGTCAATCGTGGCATCGTCATCGATGTCATCAATACTCTCCGCGACCAACACGTCGCCGCGAGCAAGCACGGCGTAGGGGAAATCCAGTTGCCCTGGCGGTTCAACGACCGACTCCGTTTGCCACTGACCATCGACACGTCGCATGACAAACAAAGCATCTTCACCAATGTCGCCGACAAACGCGCGACCACCATCGAATTCGACGGATCCGCCATAATCGATAATCGAACGAGGCGATGGGAATACTGCTTCACCGGGCAGCAGTGCCGCGAGCACGCAGCGATTCTCAAGCTTTTCAAATTCGCCACGTCGTCCAGTCACGTGCCAACGTTGCATTTCCAGGCCCTCCCATTTTCCGGCTGTCCAATTTAGACTAGCGGAATCAAAACGGGACGGTAACTCAAATTGTCTCAACGGCATTCCTCCAGGCGGTTTTCGTATGAAACGATATGCATCAACGCTCGTCATGTTCGCGCTACTTGTCAGTTCGTTAACTTGTCTTGCACAGGAGCGAGCAGTGAAAGCGGCTTCCAGCGAAGGCAAAACGTATCGCGACGTGGCCTATGTCGAAAATGGTCACGAACGACAGCGGCTTGATCTCTATCTGCCACACGCCCCAAATTCCTCATCCACTTCGACGACACGACACCCTTTGATTGTGTGGATCCATGGCGGAGCGTGGCTTGTCGGTAGTAAGAACGACGTCGGCTTCGCGAAGCCGTTCGTCGAACGCGGTTATGCGGTGGCGAGTGTCAACTATCGCTTAAGTCAACATGCGATCTTTCCGGCACAGATTCGTGATTGCCGGCTGGCAGTGGCGTGGTTGATTGAACACGCGGACGAATATCAGATCGATCCGCAGCGGATTGGCGTCTGGGGACCGTCCGCCGGCGGTCATCTGGTGGCATTGCTCGGCACCGCCGGAGATGTCGATGCATTTGACAAGACATCTGATGATGAGGCGCCACAATCGATACCGCGCGTTCGCGTGCAAGCCGTCGTCGATTGGTTCGGCCCCACCGACTTCACTACGATGGGCGGAACCCACGACAACGCCGATTCGCCCGAAGCGAAACTCATCGGCGGTCCCGTGCAAACGCACCAGGACGCTGCCGCGCGAGCCAACCCTATTACCTATGTCAGCGCAGACGACCCGCCGTTCCTGATCGTACACGGCGAACAAGACCGCACCGTCCCAATCGGTCAAAGCGAACAACTTGTCGCGGCACTCAAACAAGCCGGCGTAGAAACTACGTTCATACGCGTCCCCAACGCCGGCCATGGCGGTCCAGGCTTCCTGGACAACACCACTCCACCGGTCATGGATCAAGTACGTGCGTTCTTCGACAACAAGCTGCGAGTCGGGAAGTGAATGTTGAATGTTGAATATCGAATGTTGAATGTTGAAGTGTTTTCGGCGTTCATTTTCCAACGTCCGAATGGAGTAAGACGCATGTTCGTGCGTACCTGGTGTTGAGTCCGAGCGACATCTCGTGCTCGTGCTCATGCTCATGCTCATACTCATACTCGCAATTGGGAAAGCGATTTAATTCAACAGTCGCTACGCGACAAGCGAGCATATTTCGCGAACGGATACCGGCGATAAATCGCCGGCCTACCGTCAACAATCGCTATGCGATGAAGATCGTTCACACCCCTGTGCATTCAACTTCAACTTCAACTTCAACTTCAACTTCAACATTCGATATTCGATATTCGATATTAAAACTCGCTATCCATGCCCCACCCTCCCTCTGGCCTGTTCACGTTACTCGGCGTTCTTTCGGCGTTTTCGCCGCTTGCGATTGACATGTATTTGTCAGCGTTTCCGCAGATCGAGCGTGACCTGGCGGCGCCGGCGGGTTCCGTGCAGTTGACGCTCTCCTTGTTTCTGTTGGGACTCGCGGTTGGTCAGTTCGTCATCGGCCCAGTGAGCGACACGCTGGGCCGCCGAGTGCCGTTACTACTTGGCTGTATTGGATTTGGTGTGACGGCCTGGATATGTGGTCAAGCGACCAGCATTCAAACGCTTGCGGCAGCCCGCTTCGCCATGGGATTCGCTGGATCAGCCGGGTTAGTCGTATCGCGCGCAATCGTGCGTGACTTGTATGACGAGCGTGAATCGGCGGGTGTGTACTCATTCATGATGATGGTCATGGGCATCGCGCCAGTTGTGGCGCCACTGGTGGGAGCACAGATCATTGCCTGGTCAGACTGGCGAACTGTCTTTTGGATCCTGGCGCTCGTCGGCTGGTTCAGCGCGGCTGCGTCGGCGCGAATCTTATCCGAGACATTGCCTTACAACCGTCGCACACGATTTTCCGTGTCGGCGATGTTTCGACGCAGCTTTGCGATTCTCGGCAACCGACAGTTCGTACGCAGTTCGCTGATCATCGGTGGCGCGGCCGCGGCATTGTTCGGTTACATCGGTACGTCGCCAACATTGTTCATTGATGACCTCGGAATCTCACCGCGTTGGTTCAGTGCAATCTTCGCGAGCAATGCGATTGGACTGTTCGTGGCGGCGCAGCTGAATCGCTGGTTGTTACCGAAGTTTGGGCCCCGGCGATTGCTACACGGAGCGATACAAGTTGCCACGATGATCGCCGGCATCTTTGCCATCTGCGCCGCTACGGGCTGGGGCGGCACCTTCATGATAGTCTCCAGCGTGTTCGGCTGCGTCTCGATCCTAGGACTGATTTTTCCCAATGCGATCGCCTTAGCCATGGGACCGTTCAAGAGTGAAGCAGGTGCCGCCTCCGCCGTGCTGGGACTCATTCAATATGCCTTGGGAGCGACAGGCGGAGCAATTGTTGGCGCAGTCCACAACGGCACTCCGGCTGCCATGGCAGTGGGCATATTGCTGTGCCAGATTGCGAACTGGATCATGGCAATGGGACTTGCTACTGAAGAGCAGTAGGCCAATGAGCGAGCCTTTTCACATGTCATTGTCGTGCGTTGCTTCCATCGATGAAGACCATGATCGCGCTCGGTCATTGAGTTAGAATATCTGGCACGTTGTCATTCGAACCAGACTTGAGCTCGATTCACTACCAATCA
>JAGQPK010000433.1 GCA_020426755.1 Planctomycetales bacterium | reverse complement strand
CACTCTTGTCACCACGACTATCGCCGGCGGACGATTCATCATCCCCATCACCGGCCTCTCCTGGCTGCGGTTGATCTCCTGCCGCGCCGCTGTTCGCCGAGTCACTGCCAGCTGACTGTTGTGTGTCACTCTGCCCTGCTTGTTGCTCGGCGTCGCCTTGCTCGCCTGGCGTACCATTCGCCGACTCACCTCCGCCTTGATTGCCTGTCTGCTGCCCTTCGCCCTGCTGCTCGCCCGCCTCACCATTTCCCCCCGGGCCATCGTTTCCTTGCTGGTCATCTTGCTGACCACCGTCCTGCCTGTCTTGCTGTCCGTTCGCGGGATTGGACCGACTTTGCGGCGCAACGATTCGTACCCGATATGTGTCCGTACGCACGAGGTTCGGGGACGATCCGCCGTTGGGACCATGGCGATTGTCTGCGGCTTCAGCCCAGTAGATGAGCGCATCACCAGCGACCAATCCGAGCCGCTGAGGATTCAGCGCAAAGGTGCGTACCGCCGGCCCTTCAACGGATTCTTTGATAAGATTTTCATTGAGCCGAGTCTTCCCGCCCACGGTTCCAGTTAGCTGCAGTCTGTCGAGCGCATAGTCCGGGTCGACAGCGCGAACTTCGAGCGTCAGTGTTTGATCCAGCGGCAACTGCAAGTCACGTTCGCGCGGCCGCAAGAACTCCACCTCGGGCGCCAAATCGGGACGCACTTCGATTAAGTGTCGAACTGGATACGGATTCAACTCGCCCGCCTCGGTGCTGAAGCGAACTTGATACGAGGCGGCCGTGGGGGTGCGTCGATCTTGCTCAAGCGACAGCGTGTAGATGGCGTTTGCTTGGGCGCCGTTGACTTTCATCGGCAACACTTGTGGCTTCTCGGCAGATCCCGCCGCAGCGCCGGCCGACGACGAGCGAAACAGTTCGATGTACGCTTGCCGAATTGGCGAGTTGGCCTCGGCTTCGATGTGAATACGCGTGCCTTCAATCGCATCGATATCCAGCGGCTGCGTCACCGTCCGTTCAGGAATCTGCGTGTATCGAGGATACTCGTAGCGCAACTGCCGAATCGAAATCGAAGGTGCCGCCTTGGCAGTGACGCGATAGATGGGCGATTGGGCATCGCCCGCGCGCAGTTGGTAAGTCAAGGATTGTTGAATGCCTTCCGGGCCAGTCGTCAACGTCGCGCGGAAACTGTTGTATTCGTCCGCCGTCATGTCCAGCGTCTGTTCGACAAACTGACCATCTTCCGTCGAAAAGAAAATCGTCGGCTGCTCATCGCCCCGTAATCCAGTTACCCGCGCGCTGATGTCAATCGATGCACCGCGGTAGATTTCGACGTCACCGGGCGACAACTCGTTGATCTGTACGCGCGACGGACGATCTATCTGTTTCCATGGCGCCGCGATCCGCGCGATCGATGTGAACGGGTCCTTGGGCGAGAGCACTTTGTAGGTCGCCGCCACAGCTAACAGCGCGACGAAGGCATAGCCGACACGAATCAAGCCGCTCCGATCAACAAGCACCTCGCTCGGTACTTTCGCCAAGCGCTGTTCCGCCTGCCGTCGCAAACCGTCGTAAACCATGCCCCGCATCGCCGCCCGCTGTTTACCGAGCGTCAGCAGGTTGACCAAGCTGTTTTTGAGCTCTGGCGCAGCTTGCTCGATCGTGTGAGCTGCATAAACCGGGTTGACCGGGTAAATCACCGCCGGCAACATCTTCCACACAAAGAACCAACACACCCCGACCAACAGGGCAACCAGTGCCGCGAGTCGCTGCCCTCGTGTGAGTTCCCACAACCAATGGTCAATCAGGGACAGCACCAGCAAATAGGCGAGAATTGCTGAACATAGCGTTGCGAACCCGGTGCACAGGTCGATGAATTTGACCTGCCAGCGGGTCTGGACTAGACGCCGTGAGATCAAGTCACGTTCACCTCCTGAAACATCCTCTGTCGGCTCTGGCAGAGTTGGTGTCGATACAGGCATGGGCAATCTAATTCCGGCTGAGGGCGTGATTCACGACATGTATTATAGTCGACTGCCACCGGAGAATCCTGACGGAATCTCCCGGGGAAGTGTGCTCGTCTTTTGGAGGGCGGCCGCGCAGCTGCCGCTTTCAAACGCAGATAACCAGGTACGGGTCCTGAGCGACGGCCCAACGCCAAACGGGATGGCGACGCCCCGTCCGCAGCCACGCTTGCCCGAAAAGCGATGGATGCGCGATCGCACTCCCCAAGCGCCCCATTTCAAACGTCGCTGACGCGACGTACGATGCTCGATTCGGCCGGCCCCGGCGTGGAAACGCCGGGCTACCGTCAGACGTCGCGAGGCGACAAGAGACGAGCGTCAGTTTCCCAACATTCAACATTCGAAATTCAGAATTCGATCTCCCTCCTCTTCTTGCCGGACGACAGAAATGGCCACTTCCGCACGTTGCGTCCAGATTCACTCTCAAGACAACGTCGCGATTGCGACGGCGGACTTGCCGGTTGGCACGGAACTGTCACTGGCCGGCGGTGTGACGACGCGCGAGCCAATTGGGCTCGGTCACAAGTTTGCCATCGCGCCGATCGAGGCCGGAGCGGCGGTGCTCAAATATGGTCAACCGATTGGTTTGGCGAGCCGAGCGATCGCGGCGGGCGAATGGGTGCATATTCATAACGTGTCACTCGACGAGGGCGCGAAGGCCTATGAATTTGGTTCGGCGGTGCAGCCGGTTTCGCTAGCGACGACGCCGCGCACGTTCGCTGGATATCGCCGCAGTACCGGCGGTGCCGGGACGCGCAATTACATTGCAGTGATTTCGAGCGTCAACTGTTCCGCGTCGGTCAGTAAGGCCATCGCGCGTCATTTCGACCGAGACCGTTTGGCGGCATTCCCTCAGATCGATGGCGTCGTCGCCTTCACGCACCATGGTGGTTGCGCGATGCAGTTCGGTGGCATGCAGCACCAACTCTTAAATCGAGTGATGGGCGGTATCGCTCGGCACCCCAACATCGGCGGTTATGTGTTGATCGGTTTGGGGTGTGAGAAGGCGACGATCGAGTACCTGGTTGAGGATCAGCGATTAGTGCAGATCGAAGGTCTTGGCGGGCACCCGCAGCAGCCGCCGGTGCTGACGTTGCAGAACAGTGGCGGAACTGCCAAGACGATTGCGGCAGGCATCGCGGCCGTGGAACAGTTGCTGCCGATTGCCAACCAAGTCGAACGTGTACCGATTCCCGCCAGCGAGTTGATGATTGCGACGCAGTGCGGTGGCTCCGACGGCAGTTCCGGCATCACGGCCAATCCAGCCCTGGGCGTCGCCTGCGATTTGATTGTCGAACAAGGCGGCACTGCGATTCTGGGTGAGACGACCGAGATGGTCGGCGCCGAACATTTGCTGACTCGCCGTGCAGTCCGGCCCGAAATTGGCCAGAAGTTACTCGAGCGGATCGAGTGGTGGCGCTGGTACGCCGGCATGTTCGGTGAAACGATCGACGACAATCGCTCGGCCGGCAATGCGAAGGGCGGCTTGACGACGATCGCTGAGAAATCTCTGGGTGCCGTGGCCAAGGGCGGTTCGACGCCGCTACGTGAGGTCTTCGAATACGCTGCCCCGGTTACCGAGCGCGGCTTCGTCATCATGGACTCACCGGGCTTTGACCCCGCCAGTATCACCGGCATGGTGGCGGGCGGTGCCAACCTGGTCGTCTTCACCACCGGACGCGGCAGTTGCTACGGCTGCAAACCGGCGCCAAGCATCAAGATCGCCACGAACACTCCCATGTACGAACGGATGATCGATGACATGGACCTCGATGCCGGCCGCATCTACCAGGGCCTGTCTGTCGACGCCGTCGGTGCCGAAATCTTCGAGATGATGCTGGCCGTTGCCAGCGGTCAGCCAACCAAGAGCGAGTCACAAAACTTGGGTGATGAAGAGTTCGTGCCCTGGATGATCGGGCCAGTCTTGTAGTTGAGAAAGCAAGTTCGCCGAAAGGCGCCAGCCGCGGTTCTCGGTGTTGGATAAATCAGCGCCGAGTCAGAACCGACGCTAGCGCGTTGCGGCGAACTTTGCACGCGCCAACGCTAACTCGCTACAGCGAACTCGGCGCACGGCGAACCGAGCGTTCGCCGTGTACGTCGTCATACTGCAACTAGCGACGTGATCGAGCTGCAAAACCCAGCAAGCCTAACAGCATCAGCGTAGCGCTGCCCGGTTCCGGCACGGCGCGGAAGCTGACGTTGTCGACCAACATCGTCGAGTCGCCACCGGTCGCCGGAGCCGTCGTAATGCGCAAGACAATGTCTGCGGTGGGCGCGGTGAAGTCGATGTCGGCGTGATACCAATCGTTGGTATCACCGACTGGAATGATGCCGCCGGGCGGCGGGAACAGGTCGACCGTACTGCCCGCGTCGATACCGTTGAGAGTGATCATGCCAATCGGCATGTCGCCACAGCAATTGCGTGCATTGAAGTCGAGTGACAAGGTGTAGTCGGATCCAACCGTAAAGCCACCAACCGTTTGCTCGATGTAAGCGCTGCCCTGCAGCAGTGCGACGTGCGTGTCATTGCCGCCATTGTCGCGGAAAGGAGCTTCTCCCGTGGAGATGGGGTTGATGCCACGGCCGCCTTCGCCAATCCAGCCCTCGATTTGCTCCGGATTGCCGCCGCCCGTGTAGCCGGGCCAAACCGTGAAAGCATCAATGCCGGTTTCGAAGTCGCCGTTGACAACATTCGGTGCGGCCAGAGTCGGGGACGCCAGGGCGATCCCGATCAGTGTCGCGCAGATTCCGCGCAACCAGTTTGCGTTTCTCTTAAGCATGTAACTCTCCTGATGAATCAATTAGTTCTCACCTCGATTAAGGGACGTTGTTTCGTGCCATTCACGCACACAACATTCTCTAAGTCGTATGGCTCAAGATACCCAGATTTCGCCGCTGAGCAATCTTTTTCTGGGTGTCGAACAAGCAAACAGCCCATCCAGTTCGTCGCATCCTCGGTGGCGAGTAAAGATCGATTGACACGAAGTCGCTAGTAGCCTTACGCAACGAGTTCCCCCTCCCGTCGATGGCATCAACTTCGTGAAACGCAATACCGGGAGGGGGCAAGGGGGAGGGCGCTACACAAATCTGCTGTCACATGCGAGCCGATTTCTGAATTATGATTGCTGAGTGTTGGATTGTGAAATTTGAA
>JAGQPK010000432.1 GCA_020426755.1 Planctomycetales bacterium | reverse complement strand
TCGTAAACATGAGTGGAACAATTGGCCAAAATCGCCGGTTCTGGGCCTCGATTCTGCCACGCATAGTCAATTCCGGCCGGAATCAGCACCAGACGACGCTGACCATCGCCGAACTGCACTTCGCGAAACTTCCCTGCATGATGAAGTACGAGCAACACGCTGCCGTGCACGCAGGATAAAACACTGATCTGGTCTCGGTGGCAATGCCAGCCCTTAATGACGGATGGGTTGATCGTCGAAAAATAGATTTCCCCAAACCCCCGATAGAATTCCGGGTCGTCGGCCCGCAACATATGCTGCACACTGCCCTGCTCGTTGCTAAACTCCTTCAACTCTTTGATCAGTACATCAGCTAGCGACACGTCAATTCCTCGGAACAACCTCAATAGCGTGCTACTTCAAGGCAGCACACGCAATCGTAGCTATAAGCTTGTTCGCTGACAACCGATGCCAACGGTCGGCGAGCGGCCGACTGTTAGAGAGGATTAGAGCGATGAAGACTTACGAAGGCTTGATGCGTGTCGTCTCACTTGTCATCCTGGCGATGTCGCCGAGTGTCAGTACGGCGGAACCATCGACCGAGCCCGCGCCAACACATGCTCGACTGCTCTTCTCCAGTCAAGGCAAAACGGGCGTCGCCATTCCGGCAACAGACTCGATGGAGTATCTCGAAGTCTCAGCGCCCAACCAAATAACGTGGCAACCGGGCCCCGTATTCGGCGATGGACAGCGTCTAATTCTGCTGAGCATGGAACAGCGGCGCGACGGGCCAGGGCGACCGTTTGACGAATATTACACGCAGACGCCCACGCATCTGTGGACGTACGACATCGCCACCAAGTCTCTCCAAGAGATTGCCAACGCACCTCGACCAGCGGTCTTTACGACGCCGGCACTTCTCCTGGCAGACGGCCGCTTGCTCGTGCAAATTGTGCGTGAGCGAGTCGGCCAGATTCTTCGAATTCAAATGGACGGTTCTCAACCGTTTGAGTTCACGCAGCGCGGAGCCGGTTTGCCGTATGGTCTGAGCGCAAGTCCTGATGGCAGCCACATCGCCTACCATATTGCCAGTCCGCAAGGCTATCAGGTGTGGACTTGTGACATGAACGGCGCGAATCAACGTCTGTTAGCCGGCGATCCCGAGCATCTTTACTTCGGTACTCAATGGTCGCCTGATGGTGAATGGGTCGTATACGTTGACTGCAAGTACCGACAAGATCCCGGTCACGACTGGGCCGACATCTGCATCAGTCGAGCCGACGGCAGCGCATCCTATCGATTGACGGACAACCAGTCCATGTGGTTCGCAGCAACCTACGGTCCGGCCGACAATCATGGCGGCGGTTCGAATCTACCTGCCTGGACCGCAGACGGAAGGATTCTCTATCCGAGACGCACGCCCCAGGCGCGCGTGCCCTGGCAGTATCAGAGCGAACGCCCCGACACGGATCACTTCAACCGCGATTATCTACCGCAGCGCGCACAGGGTGGAACGCAAATCTGCCTATTGGATCCGCACTCACGCTCCTCGATTGAATTGACTGCGGCGAGCGAAGGCCGCTGGGACTTCCGCGCTACGCCATCGCCCGACGGCAAATGGATTGCGTTCTGTCGCGCTCAGACGGGTGGTTCTCCTACGCTTTGGATCATGGCAGCCGACGGGCAGAATGCGCGAGCGTTGACGGACGGAAGCGAGCATCACGGCGCCGACCATCCGCGCTGGATGGGAGCCGAGGTAGATGGCGAAACGCTGCAACTGCTGCGTCGCTTCAAGGATGAGTTTGTCTCACTGCCGGCCCCACACGAATCGACACGCGTAGCTAAGTACGAAGTAACGCAGGAACTCTGGCAGGCGACCATGGCCAACAACCCCAGCCGTTGGAAAGGACGCCGCAACTCTGTCGAAATGGTCTCGTTCGACGAGGCCGTCGCCTTTTGTCAGCGCATTACGTCGATGCTGCGTGCCTGCAAGCTGATCACCAGCAAACAGCAGGTCCGACTTCCGTCTGCGAATGAGTGGGAGTTCGCGACGCGCGCGGGCACCAAAACCGCGTACTCGTTCGGCGACGAAACCGCTCGACTCGGCGACTACGCTTGGTATCAAGGCAACGCGGCCGGCAACGATCCGCCTGTCGGCGCCAAGAGCCCCAACCCCTGGGGAATCTATGACGTGCACGGCTACTTGTGGGAATGGTGTAGCCCCACTACGCCTCAAACATTTGCTTCCTCCATCGACTCGATTGCCGATCGACCGGTTTCCATCGAGAACGCCATTGTGTGCGGCGGCAGTTGGAAGGACAATCCAACGAAGCTGACGAGTGATTCACAACAAGCGTTACCGCGAAATACGCGCGACGACGCGATCGGTCTTCGTTGCGTGTTGACGGAGCTCAAATAGTTGCACCACTGAGTATGAACATGCGTGGATAGCGTTTCGATCACGATGTCACGAGTTCGGGATCACGAGTTAGCGTCGGCGCTCGTGGCGCAACCCCTGGCCACGGTCGCCTGAGAAGCGACCAAGCGAAGTGACAATCGAAAACGATTCTGCGCGACTGTCGGGAATGACGGTAGAACGCAGCGTGCCCCAGCGGTCCAATTGTTGAGGTAAATACTGCGATGCCTGACCACGACGAATCAAGCACGATCCGCTGCCACGCTTGCGGCAACGAGTTCTCCGCTGCCACCAGTTGTCCTGCCTGCGGTGTGGCAGTCGCCAACACTTCAATGAGCACTGCAGATGCCACCGACTCCATCGCGGAACCCAATCCGTATGCTGCTCCCGCGACGCATTTGCCCGATGCCGTTCCCCACGTGGATAAAAGCAAAACGGATTTTTGGCTCTTTATCGTGATCGGACTTGTGGTTTTGGTCCCGGCTTTGTTTTTGTCCGGCATCTTAGGACCACTTCCACTGGTTGCGGTGCTGTTGACCGCCACGGCGGTGCGCACTTATAAGCTCCTAGAACAACAGCGTGACGCGGCATCGCCAACCACTTCGTTTCCGCAGTTGTTGGCGGCAGTCTTCGGTTCTATTGGTGCCGTCACTCTCGCGATCGGCGGTGGCTTCGTCGCCTTTTTCGCTACTTGCAGTGCGGCATTCTTCGCGAGTGGTCTGGACGGAACCGGAAATCCCTTCACCGATCAATTGATCTGGAGTGGCGTCGTTATCGTGGCGTCTGCCGTCGCCATCTGGGTTTTCTGGTTGCGTTGGCCGAAACGGTAGCGAGACGACATGGAGCGCGCCAATGTACGGTCGATAGCGAGTAGCAGGAGTGCTGCATATCGCCGTGCTGCCGCACACCTCTAAGACTCGTCGCCGGAGTTGGCCGCTCGCAACAGTTCGAGGAATTCCGCTCTGCTGATCCGTCCATCGCGCCATTGCAAGACATTTCCCTGCGCATCGGTGATAAATGTCACAGGTGAACCTGCCACGTTGTAACGTGCCATCACCTCGGCACCTTCCAGTCCATTCACGTCAACTGCCACGGGAATAAACTGCGCATTGACGATCGCGGTGACTTGTTCGTCGGCCCACACTTCGCGTTTCATAATCCGACAAGGCACGCACCATTGACCGGTGAAATAGAGGATCATCGGTTTGCCTGACGCTGCGGCTTGCTGCTGGGCAGCGGGGAAGTTATCAGCCCAGTCAATGTGATTTGTCGGGACGTAGAAGCTGTACCAAGCGTAGGCAAGTGAGACGACAAGAAATGATAGCCAGAAGCAGCGCCAAAAGTACAGCCGCTTACTGCCATGCATGCGCACTACCATTTCGTGAACAGCGGAGGGTGATGTTGCTTGAGATGGCGACTCGCTCATCATTCGTTCGTGCCCTGTTGGTACATTGCCGATGTTTCGTTCTGCGTTGGCCGACGTATGCGCCCCCACACAGACGCTAACCTGTTGGGGCGAACTGCCAACGATCCTAGCTAATATGACGAGATATTCGCCGCGCCCAGTCGAATATTGCCGTTTCGAGACCGGGGGTTGCAGGACTTTCCGGCAGCGAATGCACGAACGTGTCGCCGGCGGGGCCGTGCCACGAACGGCCAAGAACAAGAATGTTTACGTTCAAAGCACCACCTGTCGGGAATCGATTTGACGTATAATCGGGTCGCGAAACCGCAGGCCGATACTCGGTGCCAGTCCCATGCATCGGCTACCTGCGTTGCTCATCAACGTGAGCATCTCGCTCACGAAGAACTGAGAGCGCGACCTGACGGTTGGTCTGAATCAAATCTTTTTTTAACAGCATATGATCCTGGAGGCTCTCCATGTTACGACGAATTTTCCTTGCAACTCTGGCCGCCGGTTGGCTCGGACTGAACTTCTGCGCAAACTCAATCGCGCAAGAAGCGGCTCCCGCTGAGCCGGCCGAGATGCAAGTCCTATTTAACGGTCAGAACCTCGACGGTTGGAACGGCGACCCGAACTTGTGGTCCGTGCGTGACGGTGTGATCCACGGCGAAACCACTGCGGAGAATCCGGCCAAGGGCAACACCTTCATTATTTGGCAGGGCGGCAAACTGAAAAACTTCGACCTGCGTTTGTCGTTTCGCTGCAATGCGTCGAACAATTCGGGCATCCAATATCGCTCGCGACACATCACCGAAGGCGCTCGCAACAACTGGGTCGTGCGCGGCTACCAGCACGAGATTCGCAATGAGCTGAAGCTGCCGAACGTCTCTGGATTCATTTATGACGAAGGGGGGAAACGCGGACGGATCTGCCTTGTCGGTGAAAAGGCCACCTGGGATGCTGACGGCAAGCACGTTGTCGGTGACCCGTTGATTACTGCCGAAGCATTCAGCGCACTCTTCAAGCTAGATGACTGGAATGATGTCGTGATTCGCGCACAGGGGAATCACATCCAGCACTTCATGAATGGCCGGTTGATTCTTGATTTCACCGACAACGCGGCTGACTTGGCACTCACTGAAGGAGTTCTCGCGCTCCAACTTCATGCCGGCAAGCCGATGTGGGCGGAATATCGCAACATTCGCCTGAAAGATCTGGGCGAATAACAAGGCTGACGCCTTGGCGCACGACGATACAGCACGTCGTGCCCCTCTTCGTACCACATAAATCTGCTGTCATCGAGCTACGGAACTTCGCCGCAAGGCGCCAGCCCAATGGCACTCAGTTGAGATCCACGTGCGCTGTTCC
>JAGQPK010000431.1 GCA_020426755.1 Planctomycetales bacterium | reverse complement strand
GACCTTGTTCATGAACACGTCGTGCTGACTGACGACCAATTTGGGGAAGAGTTGGCTCTCGTAGCAAACTGCCACTAGTGGGCAGTCGTCCCGGACTTGATTGAGGAGTCGGTCGTAGTAGCCCTGGCCGTTGCCCATACGACCGCCGTCGCGATCGAAGCCCACGCCGGGGACCATCACGAGATCGAGCTCTTGAGGGGCGACGACCTTGCCAGGCTCCTCCCAACGCTCTTTGGGCGGCTCTAGGATTTTCCATTTGCCCACGACCAGCTCGTCCATCGATTCCAGGTGCCACAGTCCCAGTTTGTTCTGGCCTTCTTCGTCCACGGTGCAGTACGGAACGACAATTCGCTTGTCACCGGCCAGTGCTGCCGGCAGGTCGTGTCGCGTGCGAAGTTCCGAGCGGCAGTCGAGGTACCACATGACGGTTTGAGCGGCCTGATACTCCGGGAGTTCCATGAACCGGCGCATCGCCAAGCGGCTGACCCCGTCCTTATCCGGCTGGGCGTTGCGGGCGTCGTAGGCCTGCCTGCGCATTGCTTCTTTGTCGCGTACCAGGGTTTCCGTTGCTGCTTGGGTGGACATTGATGGAAGCTCCAAGTCACGATGTGCACGAAGTAATGAGTTCGCCGCAGCGCGAAGCCGTCGGGCGGCCCAAACCACGGCTAACGACGATCGGCGAACGTCAAGCGAAGCGGTGATTAAGTCGCAAGACACCGAT
This sequence comes from Planctomycetales bacterium, assembly GCA_020426755.1. Taxonomy (GTDB): domain Bacteria; phylum Planctomycetota; class Planctomycetia; order Pirellulales; family Pirellulaceae; genus JAGQPK01. The sequence goes on along the minus strand of JAGQPK010000431.1, from coordinate 4,480 downwards.
TGGCATTCTGCCCTGGCAGTCGCTGGCGGCAGGTGAACTATCGCCCTGAGCCAGGCCGAAGTCGCAGTCAATTAGAGGAGCTCAGGCCAAATTCAACAAGGGGCCGCACTTCTTTGGAGTGCCATCGCGGAGCTATCGCTTCTACTGCGAGCTCGGAGTGTGGCGATAGCCGGAATCTGGCCGTGCGACGACGACGAGTGTGGCTGTCGTCGGAGCTTCACGGGCCGCACTTTGTGTTGGATGGTCAGTCGCGGCCCGTACCGAATCGCGGCGTTCCAAAGCGGCGGCTGCGCGGCCGCACTTCAAATGACGACCACCTGTCTTGATGAACAAATCTGCGGGGCACTCTTTTCCGTCCAGCGTGCGCACTATGAAGCTGGTATTCTGTGAGTATTACGCGACAATAGTCAACGGCGTAAGCTTGGTGATAACGGTAAGTTTTAATCCTCCTGTTGATGAGGCATGGGAATGACTCAAATTACGCGACGCGAAACATCCTACGGGATCGGCGCGACGGTGGCGTTGGTGGGCCGCAAGTGGCGTGGTCTGCTGGTGCTTGGCGTGTTGCTGGCCGGGTGGTCGACAACGCCGATTGATGCTGCGGACGACGAGCCAACTCCGGCGGCTCGCGCGGCCGCTCGAGCGAAAAGCAAGTATCGCGACTTCAGTGACGTGACCGAAGGGGCCAAGAAGTATCAAGGCCTATTCAACATGTACGAAGTGGACGGCCATTTGTACGCGGAGATTCGCCCACAGAATTTGAATCAGATGTATCTGGCACCGATTGCCATTGCTCGTGGCATCGCGTCGGCCGGCACGCCGCTTAATTTTGGCGACGAATGGGTGTTGTCCTTCAAACGCGTGGGGGACACGATTCAGCTCATCCGCAAAAACATTCACTACGAAGCCCCGAAGGGCACGCCGCTGGCTCGCGCGGTCGAACAGAATTACATGGACTCCGTGTTGATGGCGCTGCCGATCGTCAGCATCAACCCCAGCACGCAAGGTGCGTTGATCGACTTCTCGTCGATTTTCATGTCCGACTTTGCAGGGCTCGGTTTGGGAGCAATGGACCGCAGTCGCAGTTCGTGGCACAAGATCAAGGCCTTCGAAAACAATGTGGAACTGGAAGTCGAAGCGACCTTCGGTTCACGATTTAGCAGCGGGGAGTCGTTTGGTGATGATGGTGTCGTGGATCCACGCGGCATTACCGTGGTGATTCATTACAGTTTGGCCAAGCGACCCGGGCCAGGCTATCGAGAGCGAATCGCGGATCAACGCATCGGGCACTTCATCAATGCGACCAAGGACTTTGGTGCGGAAGATCCCGACACGACTTTCGTGCGTCGCATCAATCGGTGGCGACTCGAGAAGGCCAATCCACAGGCAAAATTGTCTCCTCCCAAGCAGCAATTGGTGTGGTGGGTCGAGAACACAGTACCGCACGAGTACCGGCCTTATGTGGAAGAAGGCATTTTGGAATGGAACAAGGCCTTCGAGAAAATCGGCTTTCGCAATGCGATTGGCGTGCGATGGCAAAACGAGCAGGATGAGTTTGATCCGGAAGATATCAACTACTGCACGTTCCGCTGGATTACGACGCCATCGACTTATGCAATGAGCGGATTACGCGCTGACCCGATCACCGGCGAAATGATCGACGGCGACGTGATCTTTGATGCCAGCTGGATTCGCGCGTGGAAGCAAGAGTATGCGTTCCTGGTGGGTGCACCGATTCCGACCGGCAGTGAATCTTACGAGGTGCTGAACGTTGGCGAGATCATCAGTCCGATGATGGCCGCGAAAGCTGGTTATGGCTTGCCATTGCCCCGCTCATCACTGCAACGACAGTTCGGTGTGGACGAAACTCGTTCACCTGATCAACTGCCGTTGCTGGTACCAGGTGGGCTGAGCCCGATTGGTGTGATGTTAAATCAGCGTTTGGCAACAGGACGTTTGACGAATTGTCAGTATGCCGGTTGCCGCCACGACGAGTACGCTTTGGCCGCGATGGTCTTGGCAGCACGTCAAAACGTTAATGAATTGGAAGGTAAGGACGGCGAAGAGAAGTCCGACGACAAGGACGATAAGTCGACAGAAAAGAAGGAGGACGGTGACGATGCCAACGACAAGCAGGATGCGAACGACAAGGATGCGGACAGCAAGGAGACCGCTGACAAAGATGGTGAGAAGAAGGATGCCGAGGAGAAGGGCGACGACGACAAGGATGACAAGAAGGACGACAAGAAGAAGCCTGTCGACGTTAAGCTACCGGAAGAGCTAATTGGTCAGGCGATCAAGGAAGTCGTGATGCATGAAGTCGGTCACTCATTGGGCCTGCGTCACAACTTCAAAGCCAGCGCGATGTTGTCGCTCGACGAGATCAACGATCCGAAGATCACGCGCGAGAAGGGCCTGGCTGGCAGCGTGATGGATTACAACCCGTTGAACATTGCCAAGAAGGGCCAGACGCAGGGCGACTACGCTTCGACAACGCTCGGTCCGTACGACTACTGGGCGATTGAATACGCGTATAAGCCGATCAGCGGGAGTGAAGAGAAGGAACTGAAGCAGATCGCTTCTCGTTCACCGGAGCCGGACCTCGTTTATGCAACGGACGAAGATCTGCGCGCAAGCAACGATCCGCTGGTGAACGCTTACGACATGGGCAACGATGTGCTCCGCTATGCGAAGGAACGCATTAGCTTGGCGCAAGAACTGTTGCAGAACTTGGATGAGACGGTCGTGCGTGACGGCGAGTCGTGGGCACGCTTGCGCTTGGCCTTCAACGTGCTGTTCAATCAGTACGGCAATGGTGCTCACATGGCTACCGGCTACATCGGTGGCGAATCGTTCTCACGCGACTTCAAGGGTAGCAAGGACGGTCGCGACCCGATCGTGCCGATCGCTGGCGACAAGCAGCGAGAAGCGCTCGACTACTTGATCGCGAATGTGTTGAGCGACGCGCCGTTCAAGTTCAAACCGGAGATCCTGCGCCGTTTGACGACGGAGCATTGGTATCACTGGGGCAGTAACATGTCGACGGCTGGCGTTGGCTACAACGTGTATGACCGAGTGTTGGCTGTGCAGCGGATCGCACTGCAGCATTGCTTGAGCAGTTCCGTGTTGCGACGCGTGCAAAACCAGCAACTGATGGTCGACCCAGATTCCAAGCCGTTGGAGATCGCGGAAGTGTTCCGGAAGTTGACGGATGGGATTTGGAGCGAACTGCAGGCTCAGGACGGCAAAGTCGAATGCTCGCTGATTCGTCGAAATCTACAGCGCGACTATTTGCAGCGGTTGTGCCGGATTGTGATCGGTGAGAGCAGCAACAGCAGTCCCTACGCCTACCTGCTGGTCATCGGTGGCAGTGGTGGCAGCTATCCTGCGGACGCTCGCAGCATCGCTCGGATGCATCTGATCGAGCTGCAACGTCGTTTGGAAAACGTTACCACCAGCCCGAGTCTGACGATGGACGAAGCGACAAAGGCGCACTTTGCTGAATCGAAGGACTTGATCACGAAAGTGCTGGCCGCAGAAGTCGTAGCAGGTCAGCCGTAAATGCGGTTGTTCCCCCTCCCGTCGATGGCATCCATTTCGCACGACGCAACTTCGGGAGGGGGGAGGGGGAAGGCGCCAGATGCGAGTCCACTCGTAGCGGGTTGCCGCGCCACCTTCCATCTCGGTGTGAACGACGTTCATCACCTTCCGAGTTCGCGTCGATTCGTTGAATCGTGACAGCAAACGAAGCCGAGAGTCGCGAGTGGAGTCGACTGCTGCGGTGCTACTGCGCTCCGACTCTGTCGCCCTCCCCCTGAATCCCCCTCCCGGACTGCGCGCTACAACTCAGTAGGAAACCGATTGCGGGAGGGGGACAAAGCTCAGCGCGGAATGTGATAGCAGAAGATGTGTGGCACGCAGACTGGGCGAGGCAATGCGCTGAGGGGCCCAGAGACACACGCCAAAACGACTCCGCGCCGATGCCCTAACACCCAACTCTCATGAGTGCCATTGGGCTAGCGACTACCGGCGAGCTTCGTGTTGAGAAGAATCGCGCACGGCTCAAGCGACGTGTCGGGCTTGGGCTACTGCTGCGAGCACTTGGTCGCAGGCTTGTGTGACGTGATGAACTTCGATGGCGCGCATTGCGTCATTCGTCGCGGTGCGTCGTTCTCTGGCGGAGCCGTCGTGGTAGTAGGCCTGCACGCTTTGGTGGATCAGGCCATAGGGGCCGCAGTCGCAGGGGCGAGTCGTTCCGTACAGGCCCACACAGGGTGTGTCGACGGCAGCGGCTAAGTGCAGTGGTCCCGTGTCGGCTGCGACGCACAATTGTGCTCGCCTTAGGATCGCAGCCAATTCCGGCAGCGTGGTGTCCGGAGCCATGATTGCAGCGCCCTGGGATTCACGTACGATCTGTTCGGCCCAGGCCTGTTCTCTTTCGCCCGCCCACACAACTACACTGGGCAGATTGTGATGTTGC
>JAGQPK010000430.1 GCA_020426755.1 Planctomycetales bacterium | reverse complement strand
GTACTGCTGGTATCGCACCGGCTGCGGCTGCCGATCGACGCACGTTGATCCGCCGCCTGACGTTTGACCTAATCGGGCTTCCGCCGACGCCGCAAGAAACGAACGAATTCATTCACGATCCTGATCCGCTGGCCTACGAGCGACTGGTTGATCGTTTGCTTGAGTCACCTTACTACGGCGAGCGGTGGGCGCGCCACTGGCTGGATGTCGCTCGTTACACAGAGAGCCAGGGATACGAATACGACCGCGTACGGGACAACGCGTGGCACTACCGGGACTACGTGATCAAGAGCTTCAATGACGACAAGCCATACGACCAATTCATGATGGAACAGATCGCCGGTGACGTTATGGAACCCGTCACGCGCGAACGCATCATCGGCGCGAGTCTGCTGGTGTGTGGGCCGTGGGATCAAGCTGGCAATGGACAGGCCAACGCGGTGCAGCGGACACTGACGCGCGAAGAAGAACTAGAGGACATGATCAGTGTGGTGGGGCAAGGGTTCTTGGGCCTCACCGTCAATTGCGCTCGTTGTCATTCTCACAAGTTCGATCCGATTCCGCAGCTTGAGTACTATCGTATAAAATCTGTGTTTGAAGGTGTGAAGCATGGGGAGCGCGCGCTGCCTAGCGCTGCGGACCCGGCCACGACCGATGAAGTCAGTTACGTGGGCACGCGCGTCCAGCCCGAACCCACTCGCCTATTCTTGCGTGGCGACGTCAAATCGCCGCAGCAGGTCGTCACGCCCGGCGCGTTGTCCGCCATCACCGGCTTGGCCGCCGATTTTCAACTGCCGGCGGATGCACCTGAGTCGGAACGTCGACTGAAGTTCGCGCAGTGGTTAGCTGATCCGCGCAACCCGCTGCCTGCGCGAGTTCTGGCGAATCGACTGTGGCACTGGCACTTTGGACGCGGCTTAGTAGCGACGCCGAGCGACTTTGGTGTCAACGGCGAAGCTCCCACGCATCCCGAGTTGCTCGATTTTCTGGCGTCGGAGTTGATCGCGCAGCATTGGAGTGTGAAATCACTACATCGGCTGATCGTGACCTCTACGACGTACAAGCAAGACGGTACTTTTCGTGAAGCGGCCGCACTAATCGACGGTGACAACCGGTTGCTCTGGCGATACGCTCCGCGGCGACTTGAGGCGGAAGCAATTCGCGATGCCATGCTGGCCGTCAGTGGACGGCTCAATTCGACGGCGGGTGGTCCGAGTTTTCGCAACTTCACGACGACGGAATTCAATGCGACGTTCTACCATCCGATTGATAAGGAGACGCCGGAATTCAATCGTCGGACGATCTATCGCATGAACGTGAACAGCGGCAAAGATCCGCTGTTGGAATCGTTTGATTGCCCTGATCCGTCGGTCAAGACACCACGACGTGGCGTGACCACAACGCCATTGCAGGCGTTGGAATTAATGAACAACAATTTTGCGCAGCGGATGGCTGCCGCGTTGGCGGAGCGAGTCGCGCAGGAGAAGAATGGTTCATTGTCCGAACGGATTCAGTGGGCGTACCAGTTGGTCCTTAATCGCGCTGCAACGGACGAAGAACTGCAGCAGTGTCTGCCCCTGGCCGAGCGTTTCGGGATGACTCGCGTCTGCTGGGTGCTACTTAATACTTCGGAGTTTGTTTATGTCCAATAATCAGCAGCGGACCGCGGCGACTCGACGGGATGTGTTGAGTTTTGCGGGTAGCGGTCTATTGAGTGTGGCCCTGCCGTGGTTGCTGCAGCGGGATGCCCCGGCAGCTACATACAAAGAGGCTCCTGGCGTACTGCCGGAAACTCATTTTCCGGCGAAGGCGAAACGAGTGGTGCAGATCTTCTGCGCTGGCGGCGTTAGCCATTTGGAGACGTTCGACTACAAGCCAGAACTGGAACGGATGGACGGTAAGGAACTGGAGGGGAAGGGCGAGAACCTTGGCTTTTTCGGTCAACCCGGTCGGTTGATGAAGAGCGTTTACGATTTTCGGCAACATGGCCAGAGTGGCGGTTGGGTTAGCAGCTTGTTTCCGCACTTGGCCACGTGTATTGATGACCTGTGCGTGATTCATTCAATGTACGGCAAGAGCAATAACCATACGCCGGCCGCCTTCCAAATGAATACCGGTTTCACATTCAATGGCTTTCCGTGCATGGGCGCGTGGCTCAGTTATGGACTAGGAACTGAAAACGAGAATTTGCCGGCATTTGTCGTGTTGCCCGATCCACGGGGGTTGCCGGCGGGAGGCTCGATCAATTGGACGCCGGGATTCCTACCGGCCAATCACGGCGGCGTGGCGTTTCGCACAGGTAGTCCAGAACCAATCGCCGACTTGAATACGCCCGCCGAACTTCAGGGCGGTGACCGTAACGCAGAGCTTGCGCTGTTGAATCAAATGAATCGGCAATTTGTCGACGATCATCCAGGAGAGGTTGCGTTCGCCGCGCGACTCCGCTCGTACGAACTTGCAGCACGCATGCAAACGAGCATTCCTGAAGCTACCGACTTGAGTGACGAGACCGCCGCCACTCGCGACTTGTACGGCGTCGATGATCCCGTGAATCGGGGATTCGGTCGCAATTGTCTGACTGCCCGCCGACTGTTGGAACGTGGCGTGCGCTTTGTGCAGCTCATCAACGGCGGTTCGTTCGGTTCGCCACGCATCAATTGGGACGGACACGAGAACATGAAAGAGAATCACGACACACAAGCGGCCACGATGGATCGGCCCGTCGCAGCGCTCATTCAAGATCTCAAGCAGCGGGGCTTGCTAGAAGATACCTTGGTCGTTTGGAACACGGAATTCGGCCGCAGTCCAACCACACAGGGAATCGGCGCGCCGGGCCGGGACCATCATCCGTCCGTGTTCACTTGTTTTCTCGCAGGTGCCGGTGTGAAGCCAGGAATTCGCTATGGCAGTTCCGACGAGATTGGCTATTTTGTCGGCGAGAATCAAGTAACGATCCCCGACTTCCACGCCACCATTCTGTATCTCCTGGGAATTGATCACGAGCGATTGACGTTTTATCACAACGGCATTAACCGTCGCTTGACGAATGTCGAAGGCAATCCCATACGAGCGATTTTAAGCGTATGACGAACGAGTCAAAGATCCTCGCCCCGTTGGTCCCTGGCGAGTTCTGGCCTGCTGCCGACAGACCGACGATCTATTTCATTGGAGTGACGACGCATCAGTCGACCATCATGCAGATGTTCCCGGCATGGGCCGAATACTTGGGCATCGGTGATGCGACGGTGCGTGGCATGAACTTTCCGCCAAACGATCGGCCCGAACATTACCGTAGGGCAGTCGAGTTCATTCGCGACGACCCTTTGGCGCAGGGGGCGCTGGTCACAACGCACAAACTGAATGTGTTACGGGCGAGTCGTGATTTGTTTGACGAACTGGATGAATTCGCCACACTGATGCACGAAGTCAGTAGCATTGCCAAACGCGATGGAAAACTCCTGGGGCACGCCAAGGATGCCATCACCAGCGGGTTGTCGCTCAACTCAATTATCGGCAATGGGTATTGGACAAACTCGCGCGCTGACTTGATGGTGTGCGGTGCGGGGGGAGCCAGTGTTGCGTTGACGTGGTTTGTCGGACAGCGTTCACACGGACGAAATCGCCCAGGGCGCGTCGTGATTACGGATTGCGATGCGATGAAACTCGCAGAACTGCGCAGCGTGCATGAGCGCGCTAATCTGGATGCTCCGTTTGAATATCATTGCGTTGCCTCGACAACCGATTCAGATCGCTTATTGGAGTCGCTGTCCACGGGGTCGCTCGTAGTCAACGCGACAGGCCTAGGCAAGGACGCGCCGGGTTCGCCGTTATCCGCGGACGCAAAGTGGCCCGACGAAGCAATCGCTTGGGACTTCAATTACCGCGGCGACCTCGTGTTTCTGCAACAGGCCGAGTTACAGGCGGCCCAGCGACATATCCGCATTGTTGACGGCTGGGAGTATTTCATCCACGGTTGGTCGCGCGTCATCGACGAAGTGTTCAATCTGCGGTTGAAGTGGACCGAACAGTTGATCCGCGATCTCTCGGCCCTGGCAAACCGTTGCCGTGCGTAGCCGGCGCTGCGGACACCCTATATCAGACATTCTAGTCTGAAAACCACCGCTCCTTCCTCATTCCAAAAATGCAGCGTCGGAGCCAAGTCCAAATCCGGCGAGAACTACGGCTGGTACCTTTCGGCGAACTTCCGTAGCTCGATGACATCGGCGAATCTCAGCACTAAGCAGCTCGATTAGCGGAGAAGCCGTCGAAACGCGGCGTGTAACCCAAGGCGAAGAGTTCTGCGCTGACCATCTCTTCAAGACGTCCAAAGTACTCTGGACAGAAGTGATGGAAATCTTCGATTCGCCGCCGGTTGTGTACACCAAAATGCTTGATGACCTTGGTGGCGTCTGGCTTGACGTCTTCCAGGGCGGCATTCTCAATCAGTCGTTTCAAGTGCCAGCTTTTGACCTGACGTTGTGGCGCGAACAGCTTGACGATTCGCGAAAAGGTGTTGAGCGAATTGTCGGTAAGGTCTTCATAGCGGACGATGACTTTTTCGAGGTTGTCTGGAGCGATCGCCCACTTTTTCACGAAGGCGCGGTAGTAGGTGGCCTTGCGCTGCGAGAAACCTTCCCACGCTTCGCGACTGTCGGTGTGCTCACGCAGAAAAAGTTGGTAGTCGGAGACGACTGCGTCCAGAAAGTTACGCACCAAGACCAAATAGGGAATGCTCGGCAGCTTCTCGAGTCCGCCGTCTGGCTGCAGAACCTCCATGTCGTGGTTCTTGGTCATTGTGACCGAAGAATCTTGACAGGGAAACGAGCGACAGCAGCCTTCGCTGCCCGTTTCATAGAAGCTGCAGTATTTGAATTCATCGCGAAAATAATGCTTCACAATCCGCACGGTCAGATGATGTCCGGAGCGTGGATAGCTGACGCAGGCAACGTAACGCAGCGGCGCGCTGGAAGCTTTACGAAAAAACATAGCGGAGTGCTCTCCCTTCGATCAAATCAACTACGCGGCATGCGGTGCACGGCCGATGCCGATTGTTGCTTGCAGTTTTCGTACGCGACTGTCCAGCAACTCACAAGCGTGTTGATAGAGTTCTTGGTCCATCTTCGTTAGTTCATCGAGACGCGCCCGAGTGCGGTCCGTCAGCTCGACGGGATATCTCTGTGAGATGTTGGCTTGATGTACGGCGGCGCGGTACG
>JAGQPK010000042.1 GCA_020426755.1 Planctomycetales bacterium | reverse complement strand
GTCCCATGCGGGTCTCGGAGGGCACAATCGAAAGTGTCGACCAATCTCGGCCAACCACGCCGTCCTCGCCGCGCCACAGTGGCAGAAAGTGAGCTAACCGCGGCGAAAGCAAACTCAATCGCTCCGGCGATAGGGGCGCAACTTGTAAGACCAACAGGCAGATTGCGCCCAACGCTGGCAACTCCAACCCACAGCGACGAAACGAACTGCCGCGGTTGCGTGCGACGAGAGCCCAGATTAGTGCGAGCAGCGCGATTAACGCGAGGTAGACAACGCGGCCCGCAGGGTGGCGTCCGCCCATCAAGAGCGGTGCTACTCCCAGTAGCAACACAACAGTTCCGTCGAAGGCCTGTAGCAATCGCGCACAAGTCATCGACAGCACAGCATCAGGATAAGAGTTCGCTCGACGTGTTGGACGATTCATGTAGCATCACGCGGCTTTGGCGGCGTCGTCCACATCGGCGCGTTGTGGACGATACTGAGGAACGATGGTACGCAACATTTGAATGATGACCGCATCCTGCAGTTCAATGCAGTTCTCCAGGCGGCCGATGGCGGCGCTCGCGTCGCGGAACGTCAAGGGCGTTGCATCGGCAACCATGATCTTCGGATGCACGGTCGCTGAGTGATTTTCGCCCGTGTTATGCAGTTCCTCGTAGAGCTTCTCGCCCGGCCTCACACCACAAAACTCAATCTCGATGTCGCGCCCCACTTCCAAACCGGACAGCTTGATCATTTCCTGCGCCAGATCGACAATCTTGACAGGATGCCCCATGTTCAGCACGAAGATCTCACCACCCTGCCCCATCGCTCCGGCTTGAATCACCAATTGTGATGCCTCCGGAATCATCATGAAGTAACGTCGCATGTCCGGATGCGTGACCGTGACGGGCCCACCGCGACGAATCTGTTCGCGAAAGATTGGCACCACGCTGCCGGCGGAGTCCAGCACGTTGCCAAAGCGGACCGTCACGAATTGGCACGGTGACACGCGGGCCAACGATTGGACGTAGATCTCAGCAACGCGTTTGCAGACCCCCATGACGCTGGTAGGATTGACAGCCTTGTCGGTGGAGATCATCACAAATGAACTCACCTGATGTTCATGTGCCAAGTCGGCCAGACAGCGTGTGGCGGAGACGATGTTCTTGATTGCTTCGCTCGGATTCTCCTCCATCAGCGGCACATGCTTATACGCCGCGGCGTGAAAAATCACGTCCGGTGAGTACTGACGAAGAAGCTGCTCCATGCGATTCCGATCGCCCACATCAGCAATGTGAACACGGATATCGAGGTGTGGGGCGAGCTGTTCGAGTTCGCGCTGCAAATAGAACTGTCCGTTCTCGCTACGGTCAACCATGATCAGCTGGCGCGGTTCGAACTGCACGAGTTGTCGACAAATCTCGGACCCGATGCTGCCAGCCGATCCGGTTACCAGTAGCACTCGTCCATCGATCCAGCGATGCAGTCCACGCATGTCCAATTTGACTGGATCGCGTCGTAGCAAGTCCGCGATCGACACCGTTCGCGGCTGTAGATCGACGCGTTTGTGGAGCAACTGTTCGTAGCTTGGCAACACCTTGACCTGTGCCGCGGCGAGCGAACCGGCATCCATGATGCGTCGTACTTCTCGTCCCGGTAACTCGTCGGCCATGATCAGGATCTCGTCGACCTGATGTTCGCGTGCAAGTGTCCCCAATTGGTTGAGCGCCCCCAGCACCGGCAAACCGTCGATGCGTGAAGGCACAAAGTCTTCGTCAGCGGCGATGAAGCCGACGACCTGGTAGCAGAGATTAGGATTACGACGAATGGCGCGCAAGAGCGTTTCGCCGGAGTCATTCGTGCCCACAATGATTGCCCGCACCACGGTCATGCCGGCCGCTCGAATCGCCCGACGTTCGTGCAGCCAACGCCACAAGGACCGAAAGGCGCCGAATAGCACGAGCGTCCCCATGCAGTCCATCAAGAACACGCTGCGTGGCACGACAAGTTCGGGCCAAGCGAAGTACGCGATTAGCACAAGTGCAAGCGAGCTTGCCACGGACGCCTGGGCCAAGACGATTAGGTCGTAAAAGGTGACATAACGATTACCGCCCTGGTAGATACGAAACCAGGTGAAGGTGGCCGCCTTAATGGTCAGCACCCACGGTAGCGTGTAGATCAATTCGCGATAGGTATCGGCTTCCAGTAGCCATTCGTAGCGCAAGGCATACGCAGCATACTGAGCGAACGCGAAAATCGGCAATGACGCCAGCAGCAATGACACGGGGCGGCGACGGCGCCACAGGTAATCCACGACGGCCCTGACGCAGCCGCAGAGCGAGTGACACGCGCGCGTCACTCCGTGCACGTGTTGCGACTCATGTTCGCCATGTTCGATATATGACAACGTCCGGCTCCTCATCACTCGCACAGACTCGATTGACTGTCAGGCTGCTCGGCGTACATCTCGTTCGCGCAGCATCGGCTTTGACTCGACCGACACCGTTGATTCGCTGCCGTGTGGGAATGGCAACACGTGCGGCTCATCAGCAAACAGATCCGCTTCATCCTCGACCAAGTCGCCAGTTTCACCGGCAGTTGCAAGTTGTGATTCGTCGTCGTTCACCTGGTCCACTTCACCGTAGGCGTATCCATATCCGTAACCGTCGTCGTAGTATGCCTGAGACGGCTCGTTTGTAAGACGATTAACAATCAGGCCGACAAGATTCAGCGAAACGGCCCGTGCCTCCTCGATGGCGCGCACCACAAGTCGCCGATGGTTCTTTTGCGGCTGCACCACCAGCATCATGCCACCCGCGAGTCTTCCGACAATGGCGGCATCGCTGGCGACAAGCATGGGCGGACTGTCGACAAGCACCTGATCGTAGTGTGCACTCGCCCATTCAAGCAGTTCCGCAAACCGGCTACTCGACAACAAGCCTGTGGGATCAAGCGGCCGCGCACCACTGGGAATTAGATCGAGTCCGGGCTGCTCGGTGGCATAGAGTGAAGTCGCGACGGCATCGCGCAGGGATCCTTCACTCCGCAAGACTTCCGACAACCCCATGTCACCCTTGCGTTCCAACAGCTTGGTCAAACCCGGTCGGCGCAAGTCGGCATCGATTAACAGAGTGCGGCGTCCCGTCTGTGCAAACGAAACGCCCAGATTGGCAATGATCGTGGTCTTGCCGTCGCCCGGTTCCGAACTGCTGACCGCGACACAGTCTAAGATATCGCCAGAAAATGCCAGTGTCGTGCGTAGTGTGCGAAAAGCTTCACCGGCCACGGCGTCAGGAGCGACTGCCATCTGCAAGGCCTGGATACCTGTCTCGGCTTTCGCCTCCAACTGGCGAATCAGCGCCAAGATTGGCGTCTGCAATTGCAACTTCATCTCGTCCAGCGAACGGAAGCGGTCATCCAACACGTCGACGATGTAGACGAGGCCGGCGCCGATGCAAAGTCCTCCGCCCACGCAGCTAAACAGCACAATCAAAGCGTTCGGTGCGACGGGTTTTCTGCCCGCGTTCGGTCGGCTCACGATCTCGACACGAACATCCGATTGGTTTTGATTGATGTCGATACTGTCGATGTGATTCAGCAGAGTGTGATTGAAGTTGAGTAGACGATCAACTTCACGTTGCAGCATGGCAATCTCTTCGAAGCGGCCCTGCAACTGCACTGCGTCGGCTTGTGCTCGCCCGTATTCGTCCGACAGATTCCGCTCTTGGGCTTCCGCCTTGCGAACTTCTTGCTTCAACATGTCGACCAACATGCTGCCAAAGTCGGAGTTTTGCAAACGCTCGGATCGTCGATTCACCGAGGCTTGATAGTCGTTCAAGTAGGCGCGAGTCTGTCGAATCGAGTCGATCAACTGCCCAACTTTGGGATGCCGCATGCCAAAGTGTTCACGCAGTGAATCCAGCTCCGTCTCGTCATCCAGCAACTTCTGTTCAAGCTTGGCAACCGTCGCACCATCCTGATCGCTTAGGCCCAGAGTCGTCGCCACGACGTCGCGTCCAACAATTGGCTCCACCGCGAAAAGATGCTGCCGCACATCAGCTCCGTGCGCCAGGCCAGTTTCGACGGAAGCGAGTGTCGCCTGCAACTTCAAGCGACTCTGCTGCGCTTCGATCAGAGACTCGTTAATTCGCACGACACGCTGCACAAGTGGATGGAGCGTTTGTGTGGCATCACGCAGGCCAATGTCCCCGAACGATCGTTTTGCATCGACGAGTTGCTGTTCTTTCTCGTGCAACTGTTCCTCGACTGACTGTCGTTCATTGCGCAGAATCGTGACGAGTTCCTCGGCGACGGTTTCATGATTCGCCTTCATGAACTGCATGTACGAATCGACGAGTGCCTGCACGATCGCCTCGGCCGCCTGCGGACTACGCGAGGTAAAGCTAATCTCCAACACGTTCGTCAGCCGTAGACTCCGCACCGACATGTTATTGCGGAGATGCGTGACCCAGTTTTCGCGCGGAATCTGTATCAGATCAATGCGATGCTCACGCGGTTGATCCATCAAACGTTGCAGCGCTCCCTCTAGCACCACGGTGCTGGTGAACAACCGCTCGTACGTTGGCAGCATCCCCTGTTGAGTCAGCCCATCGGTTGTCCCGTTGGAAGTCACAATCGGCCCCGTCTGTTGCACCAGTAACTGGGCGCGGGCTTGATAGGAACGGTCGACCGTCGCGAAATAGAGTAGTCCCAAGACCGTGGTAGCACACAGGCTGACCGCAACTAACGTCCAACGGAATCGCACGATCCTGCCAAAGCGCATCAGCGAATGGAGTACCTGGACCGACGTTGGCGAATTGTGAGTCGGATTGATTGGCGAAACGTGCATCGAGTCGTCCTACAAGCCCGGAATGGCACCCGTGAAACCGAAGCGGAAGAAGCCGCGTATCGTGTCCACAACAACGGTCGTCGGTGTCTCTTCGATGACTACGACGTCACCGGCAGCCAACACGAGATTCTCTTGAGCGCTCTTTTTTGCCTTGCGAATCGATACACTCACGAGGGCCGGATCAGAGCCGTCCTCGGGCTGACGAATCACACGCACCTTGTCGGCCACCGTGACCGTCAGGCCGCCGGCCATCGCCAGCGCGTCGAGCACCCGGACTTCCTCGCCCTCCGGAAGTTCATAAGTGTCGGGGCGTTTGACCAAACCGATGACACTGATCGATCGATCTTCGCGTTCCTTCACCACCACGATCGTCCCGTCTTCGACATGGAGATCCGTGGAGGGCGCCAGGTCTTGCATGCGACTCAAATCAAGCCGCACCGTGCGCGCCGGCTGATCTGGACTACTAACGAACGACGCCAGTCGCACCTGGCTGGGCTGTTGCGCAAGCTCGTTGTACATGGCGTTGGGGTGTCGCACCTCAATGATGGACCCGGCTTTATCGGACAGCCCACCGGCTGCAACCAACGCCCCCAAAACATCGCTGCCCGCCGCGGGCAAGCTGTAGAGCCCCGGCGTCTCCACCGCGCCCATTACGCGTACTTGAAACGTCTTCCGCTGCTTCATCAAAACCGAAACATGCGGATGCTTGAAGATCTCACGGTCAACACTGGCTTGGCGAATCGCTTGTTCGGCATCGAGTAACGACTGACCTCCCACCGCGACCACACCGACCAACGGAACGTCAACAAGGCCCTCGTTGTCCACGCGCAGTACGAACGTTTGCGGTTCGCGCTCTTCCAATCCAGTCGCCAGCATCACCTCCAGCGCATCGCCAGGATAAATCAGCTCTTGATTGATAGCCTGCCTGGCAATCAACGAGAGGTCGACATGCCGCGGTGAACTTTCGCGCTGCGCGAGCAATTCCAACGGCAGTTCGCTCGGTTTGTATTCCGTCGCCGCACGACACCCGGCCAGCGTGACTGCCATCAGCAGCAACATGCGGCGCAGCAATCGGCAGCGTCGACTGGACTCGTCATTGCCCATCGCCACCTAGCTCCCATCGGATCGATTGTCGCGCGACTTGTGAACGGCGACAGGAATGGCAATCGCCGCTGCGACAACCGTTGCCATCAGCAATGGATCAGAGTGAAACAGCTCTTCGATCGGACGCTGGCCCCGTTCAATCTGCGAGTCGTTGACAATGAGTACACTCGCTGCCGCATTGGGGGGCGCGGCCTGCTCGGTCCACAACCGGCAAAGGCAAACACCTTCGGAGGTCACCAACCGATAACTGCCCGCTCGCAGTTTCTCGGTCATGAACTTGCCCGTCCGGTTCGTCGCGAGCACTTGTGCCGGCTGCTTGTCACCACTTCGAATGATCTCCACACGCTCCGCCCCCTGCGGACGGCCTTGACCGTCAACAACCAGGCCACGCATCGAGCCGCGGCTATCGAGCCGAATGTCGATTGTCGGTACTTTCTGCGCCTTGGCAGCCAGTGGCTCTACTGCCGTGACGACGGAAGCATGTAGCCAACTAACGAGCAATAGCAGAACGACCCGACGGTTTATCACTTGCATTGACATTGAACTTGTCTCCTGCCAGCAACTCCACTCTTCTGTGGCGACAACTGGGCGGCGGGATGTTAGTCAAAGTGACAAGGAAAAAAAATAGCAATTAAGATCAAGCGTTCGCTCGATCAACAACATTGAGCCACCACCAGGTGACGGCGGAAAGCAGCAGATGCGCCGTGCTGCCCGCCGTCATGGTCCAGATTGCTCCCACAAGTCCGAACGGCGGTATCAGCACCAGGCAGGCAACGCCACAAACCGTACAACTTCCCGCACAAGTGATCATCGCCAAGCGAAAGTGTCGTTGCGCAACAAGTGCGGTAGCAGGCACCGCAGCCAGGTAACCAACGCCAAAGGCGAGCGAGACCCATAGCAGATCGCCGCGCGTATCGACCAATTCGTCCCCGAAGGCCCAGGTCACTGCAACCGAGCCCGCCGCCGCAATGGCAATCGCATTCAGGATTCCCAGCGCCGTACAAATCAAGAACAGCGAGTAACAGAGTCGCCGATAGCTTCGTGTATCAGCCCGGTAGGCCAACGACATGCGTGGTGTCGCTGCCTGCATGACCGCCGACACGATCAGTGTCATGGGGAAACAGACATAACAGAGAATGGAGAAGACTCCCAGCGTCGACTCGTTAGTGACCCGCGCTAAGGACAGTCGCGGCAAGCTGGACATCAGAGCCACGAGAAATGTAGAGATACCGAGCGGCACGCCAGAGCGCAACAACTTGCTCCACGGTGTCGTAAACAGATTCACTTGGATCTGCCGGGAGACAACGTCCGGCACGCCGACCATCGGCAACACGTAGCGCAAGTCGAACATCATAAACACAACGAGGTTCACCAAGATGGCGGCCACCAGAGTGATGTCGAGTCGCCGAGTCGAAAGTAACAGCGTCAACGCGACAATCGAGGTGACGATCGCACGAATCGACTGCGACTGACCGATCCGCCGCATTTCGCCACCGCGCTGCAAGCGGCCATAGATGGTCTGGGCCAAGCCATCGACAACACGTTGCAAGGTCACGAGCAAAACGATTTCGCTGGCAAGCCAATCACTCTGCCAAATCAACAATAGCCCGATCGTCAGCGCGAACGCGAATACACCGAGCGCCGTACGAAAACCGAGGTAATCCGCAAGCGGAAAGTCGTCGTCACCTGCCGTGGCCTGTAGCGAACGAATCGCCCGATCGGCAAACACATTCAGCGGCGTCGCGATCGCCAGCCCCAGCGCATACTGCCCGACGGCCAGCAACGACACGAGACGCCCGAGCGCAATCATCATGACCGCTTGCTGACCAGCTTGTGCGGTTGCACCAATCAGTGCCCACAGCGCGTCACCACTCAGCGACGGTGCAGTGCGCGCGACAGCTAACGCATCGCTAGCAGGCGAGTGAGTCAGGGCGATGGAAATCGACTTAGTGGCACTCATGAGATGTCACTGACACCGAGCGTTCAAAACTTTAGTTTCAACGGAATGCAGCCGATAGTTAACTGACAACATCATCTTGATCGTTAAAGTCAACGGATTTGGCAACGATAGCGACCAGCGATTGGTCGTAATCGCGACGAGTTCTAATAACGAGGACGTAGCCATGACCAACAAAGGCAAGCTTCAACGTCGACTGGCATCGCTGCTGTGTGCCGTCAGCCTTGCGCAGCCGCTGATTGCGGTTAGCGCCGAGCCGCTACCTGTCCAGCAGGTGCCGGAGGTTACGGACATCGCGATTAGCGAGCAAGGTCGATTGCCCGGTCGTTTACTGAACGAACTTGGACAACCGGTGGCCGGCGCCGAGCTGACACTTTGGAAGCAAGGCAAGCTGACCAGCCGCTGTACGACAGACAAAACGGGGCGCTTCGAGTTCCAAGTCGCGAAAGGTGGAGTCCACCAATTGTCGACTCCGCACAACGTCCAGGTGCTACGTCTTTGGCAAGTTGCCGCCGCTCCGCCCGTTGCCAAACGCGATCTATTGGTCGTGGACGGTGATGTTATGCGAGCCCAAGGCCAATCAGGTCAGCCCGGCATCGGCTCGGGAGTCTACGACGGCCGCTTGTTCCAAACGTTGACCAGCCCGTGGGTCTTCGCCGGAGTCATCGGTGCTGGCATCGCAATACCGATCGCGATCAGCCAACACAGCGACGGCAGCTAGTACGCCACAGAGAATAAATGCGATCATCCTGAGTTCGGCGAACTCAGTTGCATTGTAAAACGAGTTCCGAGAACGAGCTTGCATCGCGTGTGCGAGTTCGCCGTAACGCGTTAGCGTCGGTTCTGCCCCAGCGCTAAATCTCTCTTCGCTTAGCGAACCGCGGCGAACAACGCGCGGATTCGCAGACTCGCGGCTCTCGGCGAGTCATTCTCAGCCTGCAATTGACGTAACTTCGTCAATCCTCTATCACTCCTCGGCTCCACGGAGGAGTACGCCGCTTGCGGCCAACAGCAGCACAGGCTAGAGAACTACGACCATGTGCGGAATCGCCGGATGCATCGATCGTCGTGCCACCCCGCATCAGCTTGAGCAGCGTATTGGCAGGATGGTGTCAACGCTATCACATCGCGGACCTGACGACGAAGGTTGTTGGTTAAGCGCCGGGCATGGTGTGGCACTTGGTCACCGTCGCTTGGCAATTCGCGATTTGTCACCGGCAGGTCGCCAGCCGATGGTGTCGGCTAGCGGCGACTGGGTGATCGTATTTAACGGCGAAATATACAATTGCGAACAACTTCGCGCTGCGCTCCCGCATACCACTCCGTGGCGCGGGCAGAGTGATACGGAAGTCTTGCTCAACGGTTTCTCGCATTGGGGCCTGTTACCGACAGTTGAACGCTGTCACGGCATGTTCGCCATCGCGGCCTGGAATCGCCGCAGCGAAACGATCACTCTGATCCGCGATCGCCTGGGCATCAAACCGCTCTACTACAGTGTGCAGGGACACCGTGTCCTCTGGGCTTCGGAGCTCAAAGGATTGCTGTGCGTGCCCGAATTTGAGGCAGAGATCAATCGGGGCGGCCTGCAACAGTTTCTGCGGTATGGCTACATTGCAGCGCCGCACACGATCCTGCGCGAAACATACAAGCTCCCACCAGGATGTTGGATCGAACTCCATCCTGATCGCAGCGCAGCGTCTGAAGTGCACTGCTACTGGGATGCGGACGCGGTGGCGACACAATGCCGTGAGCAACCCTTACTGGGTGACGATCGTGAACTGCAAGCTGCCACCGAAACACAGCTTCGACAAATCGTGCGCGAGCATCTGGTGTCCGATGTTCCTGTCGGCGCCTTTTTGTCGAGCGGCATCGACTCGTCGCTGATCACGTCCTACGCACAAGACGAGTCGACGCAAGCGTTGCGGTCGTACTCGATTGGCTTCTACGATTCGCAGTTCGATGAAGCACCGATCGCACGCGAGATTGCACGCTGCGTCGGAACGCAACACGACGAGTACTACCTTACAACAGAAGAAGTTGCGCAGATCGTGCCGCGTTGGTGCGAATACTATTGCGAGCCGTTCAGTGACACTTCCGGTCTGCCGACGTTGGCCGTATCGCACTACGCCGGTCGACACGTTCGCGTGGTCCTGTCCGGCGACGGTGGAGATGAGTTGTTCGCTGGCTATCGGCGTTACCAGCAGACGGCCATCCTCTCGGCGAGGCTACAGCGTGTGCCGGCAACGGTACGTCACATGTTGCGGCAACTGCTGGGCATGGCACCGGCCGGCATGCTGCACCGACTGACTCCGTTGCAGCGAATGCTCAGGCCCGGCACGGCGGAAGGATTGTGCGAAAGCGTTCGTAAGACGCGGTCACTCCTGTCAGCGCACGATCGGCAATCGCTCTACGAGTGTCTTTCGTCCATTTCGTTCAATGCCAACGCGGACCGTTTCTTGAGCACAGCGGGGACGAGCGACAATTTGGTCGAGGGGGCGGTCAACAACGAGCCCTGGCACGCCGACTGGCCGTTGCTGGACAACATGCAGCTTTGGGATAGCCAGGTCTACCTGCCGAACGACATCTTGCACAAGGTAGACATCGCCAGCATGTCCGCCGGTTTGGAAGTACGCGTGCCGCTACTGGACCACCGCGTTTATGAATGGGCCTGGCGTTTGCCATGTCGCCTGAAACAACACGACGGCCAGGGCAAGATCATATTGCGTCGTCTGTTGCGCGAGCGACTGCCGCAGATCAATTACAACCGGACCAAGCGAGGTTTCAGCGCGCCGATGGATAACTGGCTACGCAGTGAACTTCGCGACTGGGCCGAATCGCTTGTCAGTGCCAGACACAATCCCGGACACATGTTGTTGAATCAGCAACTCGTCGACGGCTATTGGCAAGACTTTGTCAATCATCGCGCCGGTCACGCGCGAATCTGGCCGGTCATTGTGTTCCTGGACTGGTGTCAGCATTATTTGCCAACTCAACGTCAAATGTCAGGAGTCGAATCACGCGATGAATATCGTGTACGCAACACGAGCAGCGATTCCGTACCCATCCGCCGCTAGTCTGAACACCGTGCAAATGTGTCAATGCCTGACACAACTGGGACACGAGGTCACGTTGGCGGTCGGGCGCAAGTTCTGGCGCCGGGGAACACGGCACACCGACTGGTCGCGGTTCTATGGATTTGCGCCGGCGTTCAAGGTTCGTCCCTATTTTGAGTTACCGCGAACGTCCTGGTGGTTCGATCGTCAGATCACGACTTGGGCCGCGCAACAGAATGCTCTACTCTACGCGCGATATCCACGAATACTACCCGCGGCACAACGTGATGGCCTGACGGTCATATTGGAGTTGCACCAAGCCATCAACGTGGCGGAGCGACAATGGCTGGCGTCCGCGCTGCAAACGGGACATCTGCACACTGTCGTCACGATCACCCAAGCGCTCCGCAACCACTTACTGGCTTGCCCCGAGCTCACGGGCTACAGCGACCAATTCACTGTCGCGCCGGACGCCGTGGATTGCAGCCGCTTCACATCGTGCTGCCACGCCAAGCGCGACCCTTCGCGCGTTGCTTACTTCGGTGGCCTATTCCCTGGCAAAGGCATGGAAGTAATTGCCCAACTCGCGCGTCGCATGCCACACACTCGCTTTGATGTCTACGGCGGTCGTGCCGCAGAACTGACCAAGTGGCGCAGTGCATGCGCCGCCCTGACCAACTTGCACTTTCATGGTTACGTAAAACCGGCGGACGTGCCGACGCACATGACATCGCATGCAATTGCCTTGTTGCCGAATCAACCGAACGTACTGCTGCCAAACGGAGACAACATCGGCCGGTTTACTTCCCCGATGAAAATGTTCGAGTACATGGCTGCCGGCTGTGCCATCGTCGCGTCGGATCTGCCTGGATTGCGTGAGGTACTGCGTCATGACGCAAACTGTCTGCTGGCTGGCCACGACGACTTGCCGGGTTGGCAAACAGCAATCGAACGCCTCCAGAGCAATGCCGACCTGCGGCAGCGACTGACGCAGACGGCCCAACGCGAGGCCATCGAACTCTATTCGTACCGACGGCGATTCACGCAGATCCTGTCACGGCTTGAGTCTCACTCCGCCGTGCCAGCGACATGTTCACTGGCAACCGTCTCCCTTCCAGCGCGTCCGCACGCCATCGCGTCAGCGGTCAATCTGTAGTCCACGTAGAACGCACCATGGTCCATCGAGCATTCTTTTTCATATCTATGTTCTTGTTGATCTTCGGTCCGAAGAGCAACGGGTGGTTGGATGTTGTTTCGCTGACGTCTTCGTTCTTGCTGGTCATCCATTTCTTTTTTTACAACGGGACGCACATCCCAGTGACAGCCAAGCACCGCATGTCGCTGGTCTTGGCCGCCTTCGCAGTTTTGTTGGCCTATGCCAGCGGGCACCTGTTGGCCAATCCTGACGCCAGCAACTACCAAGTGTTGCGATTCGGCAGAGTCATCGTCAACTTCGCTGGTATCGGCTGCCTCATCAGCATGTATTTTCGACGGTACGGTGAGCAGGCGAGTCGCGTCATCTTGCAACACCTGTTCGGCTGCTTGGTAGCGCATGCGGTCGTCATGCTGACAATGTATTACTCGCACAGCTTTCGCGACCTAATCGTCAATCAAGTGGTACAAGCGGATCCGGATTCGCGCACTTACCTAGCTAAACTAACGGGATATCGGATCGCTGGCCTAACGGACTCATGGGACGCGCTGTCGGGACTGCAATGCCTGGGGCTGTTGATGATTCCGCTATTGCTTACGAATAATGTCGGCATCTCCTATACGCTAGCGATCTGTTCTGCACCGTTACTGATTTTTTCGGTGGCCATTTCGGGCCGCACCGGTTTCGTTACGGCAGCCGTACTCTTTCCGCTGGCACTGGGCTTCTCCGAGTTTAGGCGACTCTATCGCGCGGCAATTGTCGCGAGTGCGATCGGAATTGTGGGACTCCTGGCAGTTACTGGTCCGCTGCGAACGAGCGTATTGGCGGCCTTGGAAGAGTCTTCACTCGGGCGCACCTTCGCCATGTTCGGTTGGAACGCGAGCGTCAAAGAGTCGCCGGGCGGACAAATGAGCGAAACGTTTTGGAGCATTTTGCATGAGCACTACTTCCTACCGGAGACCTGGTCGGTATTCGTTTGGGGAAGTGGTGGCTCCGGGCGCGACACGTGGGATTACATCGCAGCCGACAACGGACTGGTGTTGAACCTGCACAATCTCGGCATCGGCGGCTTCCTACTGATCTACTCACTGGTCGCCGCATGCTGGCTAAGCGGCTGGCGGTTACGTTGCCATGACCGTGCGCTGGCCGGTGTCTGCGTCATCGCCGTAAGCTTGATGCTGCTGATCGACTTCAAGGTCATGTACATGTTTTCGCGCAACGGGTTCTCGGTCATGATGATCCCCGTGTTGACTTGCTGGTTCAAATCAACTCCTGGCAGCGACCGGATCGCGCCAGTCACCGATCGGTTCACCGCAGCGGCCACACTTAGTTCTCCGTTCAGACCAGGTATTGTCACAGGTGCAGGACGCCGTATGCCGATGGCCGCTCACCAGCGCATGAGCTTGGCGTCGGAGGCAGGGAGGTCGTCATGAGAGTCGTCGTCACGACAGAAAGCCGCTTTGAAATGGGGCCGGACGGCATTCCGCGATGTTCCAGCGGCACATTCGATTACCGTTTCTGGCAGCGCTATTTGGATACTTTTGAACGGGTCACAGTCGTCGCCCGTTGTCAGCAGACGCGCACGATCAGCGGCTCGCCAGTATCCGGTCGCGGCGTCACGGTGTGGCCCCTCCTGAACTCGCATGGCGCCTGGGGTGCCGTGCAAAATTGGCGACACTGGCAAGCCACGCTCGCTCCACTGCTGCGTGAACACTCGGCTTGGATTCTGCGAGTTCCCGGACAGATCGGCGGTGCGTTGGCCGGCCCATTGAAACGTCGCGGGATCCCGTTTGCGGTCGAAGTCGTCGGTGATCCAGCGACCGCGTTCGGTCGCGAGAGCTTTCGTCATCCGCTAAGGCCATGCATTCAGTGGTTCTTCAGCCGCATGCTGCGTTCGGCGTGCAGTGAAGCAATCGCAGCATCCTACGTGACGCGTGAATTCTTGCAACGCCACTATCCGCCCAACCGACGTGCATTCACGACGGACTACTCAAGTGTGGCACTGCCGCCTGAGTCGTTCGCGGCCCGTGCTCGTAGTTACTCCGATCGATTGGTTGCCCCCAAGATCGTGAGCGTCGCCACGATGAGCCAGCGCTATAAAGGGCAACACCATCTGATTGAAGCAGTATACCGCTGCCAACAAGCAGGCCGGCGCGTGGAGCTTACACTGGTCGGCGATGGACAATACCGACACGATCTGGAGCGACAGGTAGCCCGGCGCCAACTGGGCAGTCAAGTTCGTTTCGCCGGCCAATTGAGTGCCGGAGACCAAGTGAGACAGGAGTTGGATCGCGCCGATCTGTTCGTGTTGGCAAGTGTTGGTGCCGAGGGTCTGCCGCGAGCGATCATTGAAGCCCAAGCGCGCGGAGTACCCTGTATCGGCACC
>JAGQPK010000429.1 GCA_020426755.1 Planctomycetales bacterium | reverse complement strand
ACGATCATCATCAGCCAGACTCAAGCGGGCAAGCTGTCGGTATTGATCAACAACACGCTGGTCGAGCCCGATCTGACGACAGGCGATATCGCAGCGATCAAGATCGACGGCAAGGGCCTGGCGGACCGTGTTGAGTTTCAAGGCACGATCGATCTGGCGGGCATTGATCTGTCGGTGCAGGCCGAAGAGATTTTCGTGGCTGCGTCGGCCAACTTAACGGCGAAAGATATCACCTTTGCGGCACGCGGCGAAGATGCCGGCCTATCCGTCGCGGACAACTTGCCGATCAGCGTGATCGTTTCCAATCGCAGCATAACACTCGAGCCCGGTGCTGAGCTGAACGCACAAGCAATCGACTTGTCCGCAATGCGAATTGCCTCGCTGATCAGTAGCTACCGGACGCTGGGGGGCGGCAATAAGTCAGCCACCATAAGTCTGGATGGCGCGACGTTGAATGCGACGGAAGCAGTAACGATTGCCGCTGACACCGAAGACGTCGCGCTACTCGACTCGGTTCCAGCGGCGGGCAACAACTTTGCGCTCAGTCCTGTGAGTCGCTTTATCTTCGATGGCATTTTCCCTTCGATCCCGTTGGGACTCATGATCCGCGGCAGCGAGTCGCACATTACGGTCAAAGATACCGCCATTAACGCTGGCGGTGACGTCACGATTCAATCGACTTCAAAAGTCGATGCGTCGACGTGGGCGATCGGCATGGATCTCGATGGTCTTGATGACTTGGGGATGCTCGCAAAAGTACTCAACAAGATCGCAGTTGGATACAGCCAAGCCAACAGCGACGCCACCATCGACGTGATCGGTGTGAGTGCAATTGATTCGCAGGGGAGTGTCGACATTGTGTCAGAGTCGAGCGCCGTGGCCGGCGTTTCGGCAGCCACGCGTTTGAACACGGGGCAGCCCAAGCCGGGGCAGTCCGCGGACTCGAAAGCGTTTGGCTTTTCGGTGGCGGTCAGCGTCAGTGACACCACGGCGAAAACGTATCTGGGCCCCGATACGGCTGTCACCGCTTACGGCAATGTCAACGTGAACGCGCTGGGCAGTTCCAGTAACTCAGCTGCGGCAGGCGTCAGTATCTACGTCGATGGTACAGGCGGCGCAGGCTTAGCGTTTGGTAATGACTCGGCGGATGTGACAGCGATCGTCGACGGAGATATCACGAGTGTAGTCGGCGCTGCAACGACACTCGAGTTGCCCGTACGAAACATCGTACGTGCCGACAACACGATCTTTCTGCCTGGCCACGGCCTGAAGACAGGCGACGAGCTGCTGTACGTTTCCGAGAACCCTGACAAGGACAACCCCGAGGATTATGCAGACGTCGGTGGTCTTAGTAATGGCCTTGAGTATCGTGTCATCGTAGTCGATGACGACCATATTCAGTTGGCCACGACACAGTCTATTGAGCTCGACGCTCGGGGCACCAGACCTAACGCGATTCATCAGTTCACGCTGCAACAGACCGTCGAGTTCGATCCAGCAAGTGCTGTCGATTCCGCGAATGACCGGCTGCAAGTGCCAGCGATCGATTTGGCCGAGGGCGCGCTTGTTTCCTATGGAGCAGCCAACAGCGAGATTGTGACTGAGATTGAACCGATTGGTGGACTTGCAGACAGCCAGGTCTACAACGCGATCAACGTCGTCAGCAATGGCGGCACGACATCATTTCAACTTGCCGAGTTGTCGACGCCGCAGACTCCGATCGATCTGACGAGCGTCGGCACGGGTAACGCTCACATCATCGGCTATACCAAGCAGACCGGCATCGCTTTCGCGCCAGGTTCAGTCGTTGACCGTACCGACAATACGATTCACCTGCCGAGTCACGGATTGCAAACCGGTGATGCACTCGGATACTCAACCGATCCGACCATCGAATCCCGACAAGCAATCTCACGTTCGACCTTCTTGTATGGTCCTCGTTCGCTCAACTTTACTGTCGACGACGTGGAGCTTGATGCGAGTGCCTTCCTGCCGCAATCCGGACATGATCTCGTGACCGGGCAGCCGATCACCTATCACGCTGGCACTGGAACGATCGCGGGACTTGTCGACGGGCAACAGTACTACGTGATTCGCGACACCGAGTCGCTGGCGTTTCAGTTGGCGCTGACGGCAAGTGAAGCGTTTGCCACGCAACCAATCGTGCTCTCGAGCGAACCTTCCGGCAATTTCTCGTTCGAAATCACGTCGGTCGATGGCAACGTAATCTACGGGACGAACCACGGTTTGGAGACGGGGCAAGCCTTGCAATACAACGCGGGTGACGGCCCTGCGTCACTGTCGCTTATTAGCGGCGAAACGTACTACGCGATTCGCATTGATGACACACGCTTCGAACTCGCTGCCAGTCGCGCAGACGCACTCGCGAAACAACCCTTGACGTTGACCGGTCAGCTCAATGGAAATCAGTACGAGCGTGTCACGACCGATACGGTGGTGCAACTATTCAACGCGTCGTTAGCCAAGCCGGTCGTCGATGAACAGTTCGATCTGCTAACGATTCCCAATCATCACTTGATCGACGGCACGCACGTGATCTATCGCCCGGCAGGAACGGCCTTAGGTGGGCTAGTTGACGGCGGTGAATACGTCGTGCATGTAGTTGACGGCGACTCGATTCAGTTGCAGTCGCCGATTAACTCGCAAACGGTTGATCTAGCTGCGCCGACCACGTTTGGCAACGGCCGGCATGCTCTCTATGTGGTTCACGCTGATCTCGACATCGATCGCGACGTATTCCTTTTGGCCGACCACGGTTTTGACAATGGCGAGATCGTTACGTACTACAGCGACGGGCAGCCAGCCATCGGCGGCCTGACCGATGGAGCGGATTACGAAGTGATCCGGTTGAACGGCGATGAGATCCAACTGAGTCCGATGGGCCAGGCCACCGCGATTGACGTCACGGCCGGTGCCGAAGCTTACGACCTGCATCGACTAGTTTCGCAGTCCGGTGGCGAAGTCGCCTTCACGCCGGAACTGATTGCGCCCGGCCGCGACGTGTCGCTGGTGCTGTTCAACGCCGATGCATTGCCGGCGTTGGATTTGGCCAACAACACAATTCGAATTGACAACCACCAGTACGCCGAAGGTGAGAAGGTGCGTTACCTGCAAACCGACGGTAGTGATATTGGTGGGTTGCAGAATGGCGCCGAGTACACTGTGCACGTTGTCGATTCGGCACATGTTCAACTACGAGCGGTCGGCTCGCAAACAGCTGTTGATTTGACCAGCCGTCCCGTCGGCGTGCGCCACGGTTTGGAGCGTGAGTCGCTGATCACCTCCTTCGATGTGCCAATTCACGGACTCAATAACGGCGGTGTGTATTATGCGGTCGTCATCGACAGCGATACGATCCAATTGGCGCGGACTCCCGCGGATGCTGTGGGTGCCGCCGCGCTCGAGCTCGATCCGACAACGGTGGCGGAACCACAGTCGGAAGTTCATCAACTTCGGACTACAGCGACAGCGGGAGTTGGTGTCAAGGCGGACCTCATCGCCGCGAGTGATTCGGTCGCGGCAGTCGGTATTGGCGGTGCACCGAAATTTGCCGAGCTGATTTACAAGGGCGAGGTGCAGAGTCCGTTCTCGCTGACGTCCCCTGAATCGTTCACCAAGCAGGGAAAAAATACGAACGTCCAGAAGGGGATCTTGCAGGGGAACGCGAAAGACGTTCTGCGCGGTTCACCTGGCAGTGAGAACGACACGTTCAGCGTCGCGGCGGCGCTGGCAATTGCCATGGCCAACCACGAGGTGTTGGCGTTGGCCGGCGGTAGCTCGCGGATTAACGCCAGCGAAGATGTCGCGATCGGCGGCAGCTTGGAACAAGGCGTCAGTCTGAAAGGGGAAGGGACTGTCACGTCCGACGGAGGCAAAACGGACAACGTCCCGAATCGTACGAAAGATAAAAAGGCCGCGGTTAGCGCCGGCATCGTGATTGGTTTGTTCGACAACCAAGTACAAGCGATCGTCGACGCGGGCGTACAGATCAATGCGGGTGACGACGTCGCTGTCAATTCAATGCTCAGCTATCCACTGCCGATCAATCCAATCGCGCTTGGACCATTCGGCGGCTATTACACGCCACGTCAAAACGCACCGGAGGACGTTGATTTCCTTAAAGAGGTGACGACGCTGATCGGTGGTAAGCTCGGTCTCGATCGCATCGTCAATGTGTGGGCCAATACTCGCAACGCTGGCGCCGGTGCGGATCAGGATAAGTCTGCGAAGGTGAGTGTCGCGGGCTCAATCGCCTACACCGATTACGACAACGTCTCGGAAGCGATCGTCCGCCAGGGAGCGCAGATCAATCAGAATCAGGCCTTCTGGACGGACCAACAGTCGGTAGACGTAACCGCCGATCTCCATGTCGATATGGTCAACGTTGCCGGCATGATCAGCATGGGGCTCAGCGTTGAGGGCATACGCGACGCGCACAAGGCCCGATCCGGCGGCAAGCCGTTCATGAGCAAGATCTTTTCGCTGCTCGGGAATAACGCCAGCCAAGTAGGCGTCGGCGGTTCACTGCTGATCACGAACTATGCAAATTCGACGCGCGCAATCTTCGAAGACGGCGCACGCGTTCACGTTGCCGATGCACGGGCGTTGCAGGTGCTCGCGACTGAGAGCGTGTTCACCTTTGATTTCGTCCAGTCCGGCGGTTCGTCTGGCAAGACTGGCATCAGCGGCAGCATCTCGGTTGTCGATCAGAACAGTGCCACGATTGCGCAAGTCGGTTCGAGCGCAAGTGTGAATTCGGGCCAGCTTGTCGTCAATGCCGAGAACACGACGACTCATATTGATCTGACAGGTGCCATTCAAACTGCGAAGGCGATTGGCATCGGAGCGACGATCGACCTGCAGTTCCTGGAGCGTAACACGCAAGCGGTTATCGGCACACAGAGTGTGCACTTTGGTAAGCGTGCGGTGCGCAGTAAGACGAAGTTGCGTCTTTTGTCACACGGTTTGAAAACGGGGGATCGTGTTGCGTACCGCACAATCGACGGCCAAGCCATCACTGGATTACACAATGGTGATGAGTACTATGTCGAACGCTTGGATGCCGACACGATTCAACTTCACCGGCAACGTGACGGCGCCATCGCGGGGAATGAGACGGACTTGATCGATCTGAGTGACGTCGGTAACGATACCGAGCATCAACTAGAACGCTTGGCGGATCAACATCGCGAACGTGCTTTTTC
>JAGQPK010000428.1 GCA_020426755.1 Planctomycetales bacterium | reverse complement strand
GATCGATGAAATACTTCAACTCTGCAGGCAGCAACAGTTTGACACCGATGCCAGGATGCTTAAGAAACTTGTTGTCCAGCATCGGCCAGATAAGCGCTTTCATGAACTCGGCAGAACCGTTGATCAAGTACGGTTCATCGACGCGATCCACCAGCACAAACATGCCAGCGTAACCGAGCGTATTCAACAAGCCCTGAAACTTTGTCAGCAGCTCGTAGCGGTCATCCGTGCGTTCTTGCGTGGGCAACGGCTGTCCAGCCAACTCGCTGCCAGTCAGACGCATGAGGATCTTGGTAAGTGGCGTGGTCGGACGATTCAACACGCGCAGATTACGATGCACCTTCCAGGCAGTGCCAAAGCGAGTTGCAACTTTCCAAAGCCAAGGAGCCCAGCCCAAGAGAATTGCCACGGGATAAATCCAAACTGGTAGCTGTTCTCGTAGGTCAGCAACGCCCTCTTGCGAGTCCGCACCGTAAATGACGAACAGCGCCCACACGACTAACACCGTGACAATCACCCCCAGCGCCGTTGGTATCAACGATTTGACCGACCAAAAACGCAACCTTCGAGCAAGCAGCTTCCAACGTTGGACGATCGGCTGCTCGGTGGATTGATCGTAGTTTGCCGCCAGCAACAGCAAATCGCGCCGCTGATGCACATCCAGCCGCGTGAGTTGTTCGGGCGAAAGCGTTTCGCGATCGGACTGGGCGCTGTGCAAAATGCGATTCACAAGTTCTGTGACGCCGATCGAAAGGATTGCATCCATGTGATCCCAGAGGCGCCAGTTCGCAAGTGCTCGATCGATCCGCCTCCGCCGCGCCGGCAGACTCTCCACGAACCGATCGATGAACGGATTGAAGTCATCATATTGAATGACAAACCGCCGCGACTGCGGATTGGTTGAATTGAACTGCTCGAGATGCCGCGCGATTTGCAATCGCATCGCCGTCTTGCCTGCCCCCTTTTCACCGAATACGACGGACGTCGCAGGTTCCAGCGGCTCTCCAAAGATTTTATCCCAGGCCGGATGATACGCATCGTGGATACAGTGGTCCTTGAAAACCTGATCCGATTGCGCATCCTCTTCCGCAAATGGGTTGCGGGCAATTCCATGGTGTTCTAGAAACTGCTGTAGTTTCATACTTGGGCTGTACTTTCCTGACGGATTTTCGATTCTCTCGATGGACGGTTCAATTAGCTTGGCGGCGATCGAGCGGTTCGCACGGGAATCGCGCAGGTTCACTATTGCTTCGTTTTGATACTGTGCAGCATTTCGTCGAAGTGCTTTTCTTCTTGGTCTACCGTCTTCGCCGGGCCATAAAACTTGATGAAATAAAGCCCATTCGCTTTCGTTTCGACGACGGCCCCAAGCATCCGATAGTTTTCACGGGGTGTTCCCGGACCAAAGGGGCGCGGTCGATCGAGGAACGTCCCACGCAAGTCGACACGGTGAATCTTTAATTCGTTGACTTCCAACGTGTCGGTTTTGGCCGCCTGATCACCGGCGAGTTTGAACTGGCCTTTCCAGCGATCCACGTTAGCCTGAATCGAACCACCCGCCTGCATCGTCGTCACGCGACCGCTGGCCGTGTCTCCCTCGGCGGGAGGAACGACAAACTCGTGCTCGATCAAGTTAACGGCCGGTTGCTTGGGCTGCCAACTTGCTGGCACATCAAGTTGCAGCACACCGTCGGCTCCGCTTAGATGCTGAGGCTCAGGATCCGCCGCCACCGCCGCACTCCATGCGATGAACTGCGTAGCGAATGCGATGGCGACAAATCGCACGAACCGACGGTGTAGCAACGTGGCATAGAAACTCATAGGGCACTTCCTTGAATTATTAGAACGCGGTGACTACTTCAGCGAATCTAGAGCCAACGTGACTCCAGCAGGTAGTCATGAAACCGTCGCTGGCTAGTTCATGTAACGAACAACGTAGATCAACGTGGCGAACAGAACAGCACACGTCAGAAAGAGCATGATAACCAACATGGCCGTCGATCGAGTCGACTTGCGTTGGCGATAGCTCGGCGCGGACGTGGCGGTGCGGATCGAAGGCACTATCGTTGGCGCGGCGCCGACAATATCGCCCACTTCCGACGAGCCGTACTCGTTGGTAGCCGGCATGGTGCGAGATATCGACTGATTTTCGAATCGCTTCAATAAGTCTTCGGCAGGTTGCCAATCAGTCCACCCTTCGCGCCAAATATACGAGTCCGCAGTGACCCGACCTTCGATTATCCACGTCCGAAACAAGACAGTATCCGCGGGGCCGTACTGCCCACCCGAGGGCGGTCGCACGAACCACTTCGCTTGGACCGCCTCTCCGAGCAAATCCGATGCCTCAGCCGAATCGGTTGAGGAACTGGGCAACGGCGATACTTTGAATACCGTGCCGGCGCCCGGATCTGGCCGCTTTGTGTTCGTTGAGGTCGCTGGAAGGTCAGTTGTCGACCGCACGCCAACCGCCGGCTCGTTTGAGGCTACCGCTGAGGCAGTATTGATGGCTTGGGGGCGTGGTCGCGGAGTCGTCGGGACCGCCGCCTCGCGATCGACATCGTCACCGTCGGCCGACTTGTCGCTTGACCGAGCCCGAAACTCGTCGGCAGACTCCGCAGGTATCAGAACCTTGACGCCACAGTCCGGGCAAACCCCCCGCTTGCCGGCCAAAAAACTTTTGACGTGCAGCTTGTGGCCGTTGGGACAGCGAAACCGAATGCCCATTTTGCCGTTTGCCTCCAATTCGTGCCCGCCGCTAGACCGCCAGCAAACGTCAATTTAGATCGATTGCAAAACCAGAGCAATCAAGGGAGATTCGGTAATATTTTGCGACCAGAACTGGGATTAACACGAGCTGGTTTCTGCATTTATAGTATAAAGACAGGTCCTGAATCTGAAAACAGGCGGCAACATCTCGGCTACCACTCCTTTGGGTTGCTAATCAAGATACTCTGAAAACATCGCTAACCACACGGGCGATGCCAGTTGCGGCATCCAGCCTGGTTCTCGGTACCGCCGCCCCCCTGCCACTTGCAGACGGCCCCACGCCGCGCGTGGTGACTGAGCTATCGTTAAGCTACGAGCGGTGGCCGAGCAATTTCGAACCTAATTTTTTGGATCGTACCTCCCGCAGTAATGCGTTCAGGTGAGGAGTTAAAACAGGAAGAAACATGGATCGAGCTGAACACCGAAACCACGACGACTACGATGGCCCGATCGAAATCGCGTTGGTCGGAGATCTGACCGACAACGAGGCAGATTTGACGGAGCGTCTGCTGAACGTGCCACCCAATGGCGAGTGCACGCTCTTCATCGATTCCCCCGGGGGTAGTCCGTACTGTGCCATTGCGTTGACGACTTTGATCCGCATGCGCGGCATTCGGGCGACGGGCGTTGTGACGGGCGAATGTTCGTCGGCGACACTGTGGCCGTTTGCCGCCTGTGAGCGTCGCATTGTGACGCCTTACAGCGTGCTGCTTTTCCACCCAATGAAGTGGCAAAGCGAAGAGCATGTAGGTCTGCAAGAGGCCGCCGAATGGGCGCGGCATTTCGGTGCACTGGAACGTGACATGGATCGGCTGTTGGCTGACATGTTGGGCGTTGATGCCGACTTGCTGGAGAAGTGGATTACACCGGGACGCTACGTTTCGGGCCGCGAGTTCGCCGAGGCGGGATTGGCCGAGTTGGTCACTCTGAGCCGTTTGCCGCGCGACATCTCCGCTTCCAAGAACGCTCGTCCCGACGGCAACGGATCGAACGGAGCACACAAGGCTTCGTCAGTTGAGGTTGAAGCATCGCACTAGTGTCAAAACGCTGGTCAAAACACTGACCGTGCACGCTGTCGCGGATATCATATTGACGCTACTACGCGACATTGGCCCGCCGCTCGCTGTCGCCATGCGACGTTCGCGTGCGGTTCCGCTGTCGATGCAGACGGCAACCGACCTGTGTTGCCTTAGCTGTCTTGCTCTTCGCCATCGCCGACACGTGTCGGATTTCGTCCCGCGAATGGATACTGTTCGAGCTCCATGACGGTGCCAGAGAAGGGCCGCGACCGGTCGCTGATCCAGAACGCCACCGCCTCAGCAATTTGTTCTGGCGACGTCATCTTTCCGCTGGGAATCTCGATCTCACTCAATTGCTCCGGCCACCCCTCAGGCAACCCGTCCTTGAGTTTGACGTGGTATTCGTTCTCGGTAAGCACCCAGCCGACATTGAAGTGGAAGAAGCGAACCTTCTGCGGCCCTAACGCATCCGCAAGGTTCTTCGACAGGGTAAGCAAGGCTCCTTTCGAGACACTGTACGCAAACAGATTGCGTTCGCCGCCCAGCGAATTGGTCGAACCAATGTTCGCCACGCAGCCGCCATTTTCAATGAGAAAAGGCAAAGCGG
The DNA here is from genome assembly GCA_020426755.1 of Planctomycetales bacterium. Classification (GTDB taxonomy): domain Bacteria; phylum Planctomycetota; class Planctomycetia; order Pirellulales; family Pirellulaceae; genus JAGQPK01. The sequence continues at coordinate 838 of JAGQPK010000428.1, read as the reverse complement.
CTTGGATCAACAGAAACGGAGCACGAACGTTCGTGGCCATGACACCGTCGAACAGTTCACACGTGGTGCTGTAGATATCGGATCGGACCACCCAGGCTGCGTTATTCACGAGCACGTCGAGTCGTCCGAAACGAGCGATCGTGGCGTCGATCAAGCGTTGAGCCGCGTTGGGGTCAGCCAAATCGTCAATGTGCAGGTGAGCTTGCGATCCCAGCCTTTTCGCCAGCGCTCGCCCCCGTTGTTCGTCACGTCCATGCAGCATAACGTGAGCGCCCTCAGCCAAGCACTTCTCAGCGATCGAACGACCAATCCCCGTCGTACTTCCGGTCACCAGTACTACTTTTCCCTGCAGGTTGCCCATCGATGCATTATCCTGTTTCGAGTTTGTCATGTGCGACTGTGAGTTTCAGACTGCGTTCATTCAGTGAGTCACACGCCGACGAGTAGTGCGAGCTTCCTGACTTCGGGCAACTCTTAAACAGGCGCCGGCGCGGAATGTTCGACGACCTGATGCTGGACCCAGGCTGCAGCACCCAGCACACCCGCTTCGTCGCCAAGTTGCGCGGCGACGACGCGATACTGTTCGGCGAAGTTCTTCATGGCACGCTTCTGCGAGGTCTCGCGTACGGTCTGCACAAACAGCTCGGGCATCGCTTCCACGAGACCACCGCCCAGAATGATCGTATCGGGCAGCAACAAGTTGACCAAGTTGCCGGCAGCGATCCCGATTTGGCGGGCAGCATTTCTGACGATTTCGCGAATGCTCTCGTCACCGTTGGCAATGGACTCGCTAAGTGCCTTACTACGAATCTTCTCGAGATCGGTGCCGTAATGCTTC
>JAGQPK010000427.1 GCA_020426755.1 Planctomycetales bacterium | reverse complement strand
AGTGCTGCGGAGGACATCGACGCATCGGCTCGTTGGTTTGCAGATACCGACGAACTGATCAAGCGATATCAAGAAGATTTGCGAATGGGCAAATGTGTACTCTGCTTACCGGAGCCTGACGAAAACAGACGCGCCGACCTGATCGAAGTGCTCAAAGCACACGGCGCGAATCTCGTGACGCACTTTGGTCAGTGGCTCACCGAGTCCTTCTAACAGACGAGTGCTCACCGAGAACCGAGGCTTGATCCTTTCGGCGAGCTTGATGTCATAGTTCGCCGTAACGCGCAAGCGTCGGTTCCGTCCCGCCACGAGGCTCAGTCCTCCCGAGAACCGCGGCTTGCGTCTTTCGGCGAACAATTACTTAATAGCTTCTGGCGTTGAAGTCGGCGACGATCAGCCCCCCGATAGGCGATCCCACGCGTTGGCCAGTAATCCGGTCGCCGCCATCGCGTCGAGGATGCCCATTAGCGCCGCGCCGGCGATAATGCCTGCGCAAATGGGTTCGTGACGAGACTTCCAGAAGCCTGGTGCTTCGCCTTCCTTCGTGGGACGTTCGACACCCAACAGCCAAAAGATGAATGCTCCCAGGAACATTGCAAAGCACGAGCCGAAGTCGATGACGAAGGCCAGTCCCATCGCGACAGCCGAAAGTGGAAATCGACCTTTCGTGAAGATGCGCGCAAGTTCCATTACGATGCCAATCAAGGCGGCGCATAGAACCGCGTACTGAACCGACGTTGGCAGCGAATCAATCCCATTCATCAACACCTCGGCAACTGCCTTCCAAACGGTGACGCTCGGCATCGGAAACTGTTCACTCTGAATCGATGCGATGTTCTCGACGCCGCCATCTGGTAGTCTCTGCACCTGCTGGGTGAAGAGTAAGAAAAAGAGCGGCACTGAACACACGGAGCCAGCGATGATTCCAATAATGTGACCGATAGCCTGTTGGCGCGGCTTCGCGCCCAGCATATAGCCCGGCTTGATGTCCATCAGCAGATTGCTCGCATTGGAAACGACTTCCGCGGTCAAACTGGCCGTTGCCAGGTTCGTGCGGATATTGCCGGGCTGCACTGCTCCGTAGAACAACTGAGTAATTTTCGATGTGGCGCCAACCGGCGTAATCGATGTCAGCGCTGTCGAGTTCGCGGCGACTAACGTCAACACGAATGTCAGCGGTAGCCCGATCAAGCACATCAGCACATTCACGCCGAAGTAATAGTGAGCCGTGATCGCTGCAATCAAACTGACAATGGGAATACCAACGATTGAAATCCAGATAGGCACTTCGATGTCGCGCAGCACGTCGCTGCCAGCTTTGCGTTTGGAAAACAGCGCGACGAACGGTTCAATCAGCGCAGCTGGTTTGGCGAAGAAGGCGACAAATGAGGCCGCGACCATCAGCGCCACGCCGGGCCACAACGACCAGAGCGAGATCTGCCGCAAGCCATAAATCGCTTCGCCGGATGCCAAAATTTTTGCAGTGATCTCGCCACGTTCAATCATCATCGGTGCCAGCACAAAGTAGTTCAAGACTGCACCGATCATCAGTGACGCGGCACCCCGAATTCCCATGAGGCCGCCGGCGCCGACCAACGCCAGCTCTAGCGACGGGACGATCGTCAGATTATCCAGCGTAACGCCGGAGATCTTGCGCGACCCAAGGTGAACTCCAAACAAATGGTCGACGCGTTCCGGCAAGCGAATAACTTGGTCGGCCGCTCTACGAAAGATATGGCTCTGGAGAAACTCCTGAATCGACTCGGCCTGCAAAAACTTCGTCAGAGCGGCCACCGCGCCGGCCCATAACATCGCCGCAGCGCTGGCCATTCCAACGGACGCATCCGCATGATGAAGCGTATCCATGACTACGCCGGCCGCGCGGCCTTCTGGGAAAGGATGTTGTTCGTCGTTGATAAACCGCCGCTTCATCGGAAACGCAAACAACACGCCGAGAATTGAAACCAGCACGTTCCAAACGACGAGTTGATGCCAAGGCAACAACCGATTGTCGACGATCATGTAGGCAGCCATGGATGACGTCAGCGGTGCCGTCATGTAGCCCGCGGCGGTCGCGATGGACTGACTACAGTTGTTTTCTAAGATCGAAAACTCACTGCCGATCCCAATCTTCTGCAGTGTTCGATAAATCGCGAAGGCCAGGATCACACTGGTAACGCCGACGCCGAGTGACCAACCGGTCTTGGCCCCCACATAGAGATTCGTCGCAGAAAGCACACTGCCCAAGATGAAGCCTGTGGCAGCAGACCGCAGAGTCAATTGGGGCATGTTGCCGCGATAGACGTTCTCCAGCCACCAACGGTCTTTTTGTTCCAGCGTCCAAGTTTGAATCTGTTCTTGATTCAAGTGAGGAATCGTCATGATTGCTCTTTCATCATAGCGCAGGCTTCCAAACGAAGATCTCGCCCTTCCCTGGCACAGCACCATCACCGCCAAACATTTCGTAGGTACCAGACGAACCTGGCTCGGGCAAGTTGATGCCGACACTGGCCAGATGCCTGGCCAGTAGTGTCATCACAATAGGCTCACATTCGCAGGCTCGACTGAAAGTGGGCAACATCTGCAGCGGCGCAAGCGAAATGATCGTGCCTCTCACCATCCAAGCCCCAGTCCGTATTTCAGCGCCGCCCATCAGGACGATCGTGCCGCCCTTCATCTGCAGCCCGACGAAATCGCGTGCTCGTCCGCCAATCACAATCATGCCGCGACGCATGCGCAGGCCGACTTCCAAGCCAGCATCACCATCCACGATGATGGTGCCGTTCTTCATTCCTGCCAAACTACCTCGATAGCCGGCACCAATCTGACCGCCACCGTTGCCGTGCACGCGAATCGTGCCGTTCTTCATCTCGGCGCCAATCCAGTCACTCGCGTCGCCGTGAACTTCGATTTCACCGCCACGCATGTAGGCCCCGAGATGCATCCCGACGGCACCATGCACGGTCAGTTTGCCACGCGTCATACCGCGTCCCAACCAACGTACGCGATGCAAATCGCCATGCATCTCGATCTGGTCGCTGCGTTCGCCCGTCACCTCAAAGAACTGATCAAGCCGCATCGGCCGCTTGCCATGATAAATGGGCAGCGCACAAATGGCCTCGTGATCCAGGTCAGCAAGACGATCGGGCGAAACGAGTTCAGCCTCGAGCGGAACCTTGGGTGCGGTATGGAGTCGAAGTTCGATAGTGCTCATCGTTTCAATCACAATCGCGCACGTGAGGATGTTCAATACGCTCCATTTCGACCGGGTAGTTCTCGAATGACAAGGTATACAAGTCTTCGAAACGCGGTTGAAGGAACGCTTCCGTCTCCGGATCGAAATGCGGACGCACGATGTACTCATGCCCTTGCGGTGTCTCGCAGATGTCACCTTCGTTGATGACGAGCTCACCCGCTTTGACAACGTATCGCGGATGCCCAAACATGCGAATCACGTCATGGTCTTCTTCGTAGATCACGACATCCGCATCGCAGCCGACACCCAGGTTACCTTTCTGTGACAAACCCAGGGCACGCGCCGGACCGGCCGACATGGCGGCGGCGATTTCATACAACGTGTATTCGCGTGTGATTTCCGGCAGTGTGATTCGCCCCTTGATCTTGTCTGGCAGTTTCGCCATCCACTCCTGGCGATAGTCGGCGCACATCAACAACTGAATGATCTCGGGATACCGCCAGAAGCAACCGCCGTTCGGATGATCCGTTGAGAGAAAGACTTGGAACGGGTCGCGAATCAGCAGCAACAGCTCCAATCCGACGGCCCACTGCACGGCGTTAACCAGGTTGCTCGGTCGGTAAGTGTATGGAACGATGCCGCACCCTGTTTCATTCTCGACATCGATGTTCCCCCATTTGCGGCCGGTCAGTTTGTAAAGCAAATGTTGCCACGGACCATCCGCCGTAATCGTGACGGTATCACCGAACAACACCGCGCCCGCATCGGTTGTCAGTTCCGGATGCTGATTGAAGTACTCCGCGAGCTGTGTCGTCTGAGAACACATCTCGTCCCAGTCGTTGCCGCCGTAAGCGTGATACTGCGAGTGAGCAATGTGCGCACGATGGCCTTCGAGATGCTTGAGTGTTTCGAGCGTCGTGGTGATGTTGCCTGGAGCACCAAGATTGTTGCAGTGCAGGTGCATCGGATGCGGCAACTTGAGATCGGTGCAGATCTGTGCGAGCTGAGTGACGATCTTGCCGGGCGTCAACGAGTCATATCCGGCGATCGGATCGGTAAGCTGCTTGGCATCCTTCCCCCACTTCCATGCAGCCACGCCACCAGGGTTCACTGCTTTTACGCCGTAGGCCTTGGCTGCCCACAAGTACCACGCCACGACGTTCTTCGCGCGATCGTACTCACCTTGCTCCATCAGGTCCAACATGATTTCGTTGTTGGCCATCAGGACCAGAGTGCTTTTGTCAACGATCGGCACGTCGCTCAGTTCTTCGTGCGTGTGCCGCGCGGAGAGCACTGGCACAGCGGCTTCGTTGACTGTCGTCCAGCCCATGCCGGCATACAGATAGCCGGTCGCGAAGGTTGTAGGCGCGTAGCCACCTAAACCAGAGCGGCGAGTCTTCGAACGAATAAAGGCCTGCGTACGGCGATGATCTTCGGGCGACATTGCGCGGGCAAAGTTGATCGCTCCGCCAGCCACGTGCGTATGCACATCGACGCCGCCGGGAAACACGATCATCCCCGTCGCGTCGATCGTGCGTGCCGCAGGGTCGACCGCAGCTACGAACTTGCCGTTATTGATGTACAGATCCCGCACTTGGCCATCAATGCCATTGGCAGGATCAAAGATCTTTCCGCCGACGATCCGAAGCATAACTACACCGTCGTTCCGTTCTCACACTTGGGCCGTAGTCAAAGGATGTTCTTCCGGCAGCCACAGAGGCTTGGCCGCTACCGCGTCGCGAATCCGCCGCACAACTTCCTCGTCGGTCGGGTAGGGCGACTTGAGCGCCGGCTTGAGCGGCAACGGGATTTCATCCATCCGATAGCCGGTTCCGGGCGCCGCAATGCCGGCCGGTGCCGTTGTGATATGCACGCGTGCTAACCGGCTGGTATGCGTAACATGGGGATCCAGTACGATCGTCGGAATACGAGCCAAGTGGTCGATTGCCGGCTGCGGCATCGTTGCTCCCGGATCCGCTCCGATAATGAAGGCCGCATCCGTGTCGCCGCGCACCAAAACATCCACCGTGGAAAACTCAC
>JAGQPK010000426.1 GCA_020426755.1 Planctomycetales bacterium | reverse complement strand
GGCATCGCCTTTTGGCCGGCCCATTGCCCACGGTTTGCTGGGGCTGTCGTTCGTCGCCGGTTTGGCCAGTGAATGTCCGAAGCTCGATACGATCGCGTTACTTGGCGTGTCTGGCTGGAAGTTCTTGCGGCCGGTCTACTATGGCGATCAACTCCACGTCATCTCCGAGATCCTGGATTTAGAACCCAATGGCCGCAAGCGTGGCCGAGTAATCTGGCTCAGGCAACTCATCAATCAGCGTGACGAAGTCGTGCAAGAGGGCAAGTTCGAAACACTCGTTCTGCGACGCCCCGAAGTACGCCAACCGGTTCCAGCTAAAATCGCTCCGCCACCAGCCGAACCGCTGACCGACGTGAAAGCGATGAACTTACTGAATTTTGAGTAACGCGAACTGAACGGCGAGAGTTAGCGAGTTGGACGGTTTGCGTCTCAGTTACGAAGAGCAGGAGATAAGATACTGGCCGAGTGAGTTCTGCAGCTGCTCTACTAATCTACTGCTCTACTAATCTACTGCTCTACTCTCTACTCTCTACTTGCTCTACTCCTCACCGTCTCTTTCGCTTCGAGCGTTCATCGACTTCTTTGGCATCGGCATTGCCATAGACGGTCCAAACGATGCCGTCTTTTGTTTGATCGCGTGACACGGTGGTTTGCAGGTGGTACGCCGGATCCGATTCATTATCGCGAACCAAGAAGTATCGCAGCGTGACGTAGGCCGTTTTGCCGTCGAACACGACGTCTACGAGTCGGTCGAACTGCGGCGTTGTTTCCTGCATGAGCGGCACGAACTCGCCATACGCGCGCTGGCTAAAGAAGTTGTCCCGGTCAATCGCCTTTTCGCCCTCGCGCTGGTAGTACTCATCCAGCAGCGTTCCCTCTGGCTGTCGCTTGTACAGCGGTAGGGCCGCTTGGTAGGCATGGTTCAAATCGCCATCATGCAACATCTGGAACCACTGCTGCACGTAGTCTTTTGCTTCGCGTTCCAGCAACGAACGCACCATAAAATGATTGGCGATCGCTGACGACAGAAACAACAGACTCAGCACGATGCCGGCTGTGGCCAGCTTGGCGCCGACGAGCACATCTGACCGCAAACGAATGCGTCGCAAGGCAACCAGTCCGACCACGACTGCGACGAATGGCAGAAACCAGGCGAACGGCGACAGGTACGCGGCAATCGACGCCAGTCCCAGCAGGAACGCCAGCACAGCCAACAAACTGACAGCGCGATAAGAATCACTCGACGCGGATTCCTCGGCCGACAAATGCCTTGTGGAAGAGGAGTCCCAACTCATATGCTCGATCATCCGTAAAACGTCATTGCGCGAGCGACGGATCCGTTCGGTCGGCTCTACCGGCGACGACGACCGCCGCGCTCATCAATGGTCAAACCGGGCAGCAATTCGAGCTGCGCCCGCCGCTGGCCGTATTTTAGAATAAACTCCGACTCCGGATCAAACACGGTCGGCGTCGATTTGGCGAAGGCGCCTTCTGAACGGCTCTGCAAAAATCCCAACCAAAGATGATCGGGAGCCATAAAGAATGCGGTCTCATCCGGTGCCGTACCGAAAGCTCCACCGAAGTTTTTGCGAGCCAGCGGTGCCGTGTGCAGGGAGAACATGAAGAAGCAGACAACCACCCAGCCGCAAATGAGCGAGGTGATCAGACCGCCGGGCAGCTCGACAGGAAACTTGAATCGCACTTTGGTTTCGGAGATCTGATCGGTGATCGCGCGGAGTATGGCGAAGATCACTGCGAACAGGGCCCACAAACCGAGAAAATCCCAGAAGTAGGTGAAGCTGGCTGACTGCCCTTCCATAAACTCGGCAAAGGGCTCAAACAAGTTCGACGCCAAGATCGCCGCAAAAATCGCGTTGAACATCAGCAGCAGGTTTCCCCAGAAGCCTTCCGAGCGCGTCATGGCGACAATGATCAGAATGATCGCGACGTTGAAGATGGTCAGCCACATGGCAGTTTCTCTCGAATGATTCTAACGGAATAAACGGGCACTCGGGTGACGGCCAGAGGTCGCATCGCGACGCGGCCGCGCGTCGACTACTGCTTGAGTACCCGGCTAAGTTCTTGCACCGACGTGACACCTTGGGCGACCAACACGATGCCTTCTTGTTGTAGGGTGCGATTACCGCCTTGCCGGGCGACCTGTCGCAACACTTCCAGTTTGGGCGATTTTTCCAAAGCGGCCCGCAGCTTGTCGTCGACCACCAGCAACTCGTAGATGCTGGTGCGGCCGTAGTAGCCAATGCCATTGCACTTCAGGCAGGTCTTCTCTTGCTCCGACGGCTCGGGCGTCCGATAGAGATGTTCGATCCGCCCCGCAGGAATCCCCAGCTTTTGCAGCAGTTGCGGTGTGGGTTCATACGCTTGTTTACATTCATCACACAAGCGACGCACCAATCGTTGATTGAGCACACCGATGGCCGATCGCGCGAACAAACCCGGTGGCACTTTCAGCAACAGCACTCGCAGCAACGCTTCGACGGATTCCTTGGCACGCACGGTCGTAATCACGAGCTTGTCGTCCGCAGCTTGCTCGCACAGCAACTGTGCACACTCGGGGTTCGGCAACTCATTGACGACAACGACGTTGGGTTCTTTCCGCAGTAGCGTTTCCAACATTTTGAATGGCACGTCGCCCTTGGCAGAATTGAACGTCGTCAAGTCGATGTTTTGCACTAACGGTTCCGGCTGATTCTCATCCTGGAACGCCACGAAATCCCGCGTGAAGCGATCAGTAACCGCCAACACCAATCGAGAAGTCGTCGTCAGGCCGCCCGCCGGCAGGGCGGACATGATGAACATGCCGTGATCGGATTGCAGCAGCTTGCGCACCTGATCTTCCATCTTGTCGCGCATTCCCAGCTCGCGCAACGACTTGAAGTCTTCGCTCGGTCGATCAAGCTGAATGATGACTCGCTCGCCGGTCTGTGTGCCTTGACTGATGATCATGCCCATGTAGGCACGCTTTTCCAGCTCGGCCTTGAACCGCCCAACTTGGCGTTTGCGTCGTTCGTCAACGTTCAGGTTGCCCATCTTCTTGAAGACAGCCAACACGTTGTCACCCGACTCACGATCTTGTCCTTCCGCTTCATGCCAGACGCCGTCAATCTGAAAGCGAATCGCGACCGCATCGCGGGTGAAGTCGAGCATCACTTTGTCGGCCCGCTGGCGAATCGCTTCCGAGACCAATTCCTTGGCGGGCAAGTATCCTGGCGACTGGCGAGCCCAAATGATGTTGGCCTGATTTTGTTGTTCCGTGCCGCCCATCGCGGTGAAGTTGACGGGAGCGCCTTTTTCGTGAGCGGCCTTGCCCTCACTGCCCATGTCGACGCCCATCTTGCCCATTTGGCCGGCCAGCATGTGTCGCATGTGACTGGGTGTCAGGACCCGTTCATGCAATTCGACGGTGCTGTTTCGCTTAAAGACATAGACGCCCATGGGAATGGCGTATGACAGAAACAACAGCCCAAACCCGGCGGCAAACATGGGGATGGTGAGCACCAGCAAGAGTCCGACCACGAATGGAAAGACAATCACCGGATTCCAAACCGAGTACGGCAGTCCCAGAATCTGGCAGTCGCGATTGGCCCAGTCGGTCGTCTTCACCCACAGCAAATAGAGCGCGATCACCAGCACTAGTTTGACCCAACTAAAGTAGCTGCCGGGTCCGCGATTGATGGCATCGGGGTACTGAGGATCCACGGGATACTGCGGCCACGTGTTAGCTTGCGCCTGCACCAACTCGGCACAGCCAAAGACGAGCAACCCGAAGCAGCAGATCCAAAGCAAATATCGCAACATTAGAGAATTCCAGGCTGGGAAACGTCGATGCCTTTCAGGGCCATCTTCAGTGCCTCGACGTTCGGAGCCACACTAAAGGCCGTCTGCCGGTCGATCAACTCCTTATCCACCAGCGACTTGAGACTCATCGTAAAATCTTGCATGCCTTCTTCCGCGCCGATCCGGATCGCGTCAGGCAGCTTTTCGTCCGTACCTTCCAGAATCAATTTGCGGACGGTGGCGTTGAAGGTCATGATTTCGACCGTCGGCACGCGACCGACATTTTCCTGGATCGACGGCAACAGTTTCTGCGCGACGATTCCCTTCATATTGAACGCCATCGCACTGCGCAGCGCGGCATGCATCTCTTCGGGGAACAAGTCCAAGATACGACCAATCGTCGTCGAGGCACTTGAGGCGTGGATCGTACCGAACACCAAGTGGCCGGTTTCCGCAGCGTGAATCGCCGTCATAAACGTCTCCTGATCACGCATTTCGCCGACCAGAATAATGTCCGGATCTTCACGCACGGCGTGCTTCATGCCGATTTCAAAATTCTTCACGTCCTGGCCAATTTCACGTTGATTCACCAGGCATTTGTCTTCGCTAAAGATGAATTCGATCGGATCTTCGAGTGTCAGGATGTGCTTGCGATAGTTGCGGTTGATCCAGTTGAGCATCGACGCGATCGTCGTACTCTTACCAGACCCCGTGACCCCGGCCAGTAGCACCATGCCCTGATCGAACTTACACAACGATTCCATCACGGGCGGCAGATTCAGCCCCTCGAAGTTAGGAATCCAGTTGTTAATGCGTCGCGCGACCAATCCGATCTTGCCGAGCTGTTGCAGCATGTTGACGCGGAAACGCCAGGTTGTGCCATCGACATCCAACACGTGGGCAAAGTCGGCGCCGCCGTCCTCGTCAAAGATGCGGCGGTTGCGCTCGTTCAACATCGGGAACAGCAGCCGTACCATTTCTTCGGCGCCGATGGCGTCTCGATTAAGCGGACGGAGTGAACCGCGGATACGCACGTAAGGTGGCTGCCCCACCTTCAAGTGCAAGTCGCTGCCCTCCAACTTCACACAAGCGCGAAACAACTTGTCAACTTCCAGCTCGGTCCGCTTCCCGGTAAAGCGATCGATATCTGCTTGGCTTGTGGTGCTCATCTCTTCCCTAGCCTGTTTGATGCATGGAGTCGACCGTCGGACGCATCATGACTGCGTCTTACAGCCGCACGGGTATGCCGCGCTGCGCCATCAGCGCCTTGGTTTCGTGTATCGTGAACTGTCCAAAGTGAAAAATGCTCGCCGCCAGGACTGCGTCCGCATGGCCCGTCAAGATGGCGTCCGCCAAGTGACTGGGATGCCCGGCACCGCCGCTGGCCACCACCGGGATCGAAACCGCGTCGCTGACCGCCGCAGTGATCTCCAGGTCGTAGCCGT
>JAGQPK010000425.1 GCA_020426755.1 Planctomycetales bacterium | reverse complement strand
GTTCTTTCCGCTTAGCTACGTGCTCGACACCAACGGCACGCGTCAATTTGTGGTGCGTGAGCGTGTGCCGGACAACGTACTGGACTTGGCATCAGCCGCCGGTGGCACGCATTACTACCTGGGCAATACGGAAGTCGCACAGATTACTGCTGACGGATTGTTGTCAGCTGCGCAGGATGGTTTCACACAGGTCTCGATCGTACAAGGCGGACAAAGCGTCATTGTGCCGATTACGATTGAACCTGTCACGGCGGGGCCGAAGGTGATCGGCGACGATGGCGGTCTGGTAAGCGACGGCAATGGCGCAGTCGTCGGTATTCCGGCGGGCGCCTTGAGCGGCGACCGTACCGTGACGGTCGAGACGCTGGACTCGAATGACTTGCCATACAACTTGCCCGACGGTTGGAATACGTACTCCGGTGTGAAGGTCGAATGGGGAGGTGAAGGCGCTGAGCATCCGTTCAGCGTCGAGCTTGATGCACCTGCCGACAAGCAACCAGGTGACATCGTCTACTTGTTCCAACCAATCAGCGTGCGTTTGGAAAGCGGCGAGATTGAGCAGAGCTGGCTTGTCGTCGACTCGATGGTTGTCGGCACCGACGGCAAGATGCGCACGACGTCGCCGCCCAATATGGGGTTGGCATCACGTTTGTATAACAAGGACTTGCCCAGGGCATTATTCAATCCGAGCGCCGCGGGTATCTTGTTCGCATCGTCACCGAATTTAATGACATTCTTTGCGGCCCGTACGGATGAAAAGCTGCGCGAGAAGACGCTAAATGGTTCAATTTCACCTGGTGTCGTCAGCGCCGAGATTGCTCCTGGTGGCGGCGATCCCGAGCAACGCTTCTACGTGATGGCCGGACCTCTCGGCGATTTCTTGTCTCCTGCGGTTGCGAATTTTAATTACAAGCTGACAGTGCACTCGGCCCAACCGACGGGACTCGTGAAGTTGGAAGAGACGGAGGTGTTAGCGCGTCCTGGAACGATTTCGGAGTTCGCGTTGCCGCTGGCACCGCGCTTCGTTGTCCAAAACTTGCCGCAGCCGACGATCACGAGTGCCGTGCTCGAGTTTGGCAATCCCGCAGATCCTCGTCCGACCCTCAAACTGTCTGGCGGCAACTTTACGCTCGCTTCTCCGTACAACGATCCCTTTGCCTTAGGCGCGACGGTCAAAGACCTATACGTCACGTTCGTGGTTGGCGACCCCGATACAGTCGACGTGAACGGCGTCCACGTGTTGGGTGGACGCGATGTGGTCGTGCCGGGCAGCGAATTGTCCGTGGATGCCGAGAACAGATTGTCGGTGCCGGTGCCGGCGAACGCATTGGTAGGTGTTTCGCGCGTCATGGTCACGCGGCCAATGAATGTTCCTCTGGATGGCAAGTTAGGACGACAGATCTTTCCGAGTAATCCGATTCAGATACTGCCGACCGGGCGATACGCCTTCGTCGCCAACGGTGGCGCAGATTCTGTAAGTGCGATTGACCTCTTACATACGGAACCGGCGCCGGCGGGCGCGACGTCGGAACTGCAGCAAGTTCCGGTTGAGGCCGCGCGGATACCTCTTGGAGTGGGCCTCGACGAAGGCACGCTCGGACCTCGCAAGATGGCCGTCACGCCGGATGCGACACGTGCCTACGTGACCTTGGAATCGGGCGCGGGCGTTGCCATCATCGACACCGTCGCGTTGCACGAAGTCGACGCGGTGCCGGACATTCCCGTTCGTGAGAACGAAACTCCGGCGCAGACTGCGGAACGCGAAGCCGCTGAAGGGGTGCAACACATCATGTTGCCGGCGCAGGCCCGTCCGTATGACCTGGTTGTCGATCATGCCGGTAAGTACCTTTACGTCAGCGACTACAACTCGGCTATCATCTACGTCATCGATGTGGATCCGACATCCGCGAAGTTCCATCAGCATGTGCAGTCGATCAATCTTACGCAGACGAGTGCCGGCGAAGACTTGGCGCCGTTGGGCTTACGAGGCCTGGACATCGCTCCGGACGACAGCAAGCTTGTCGTGGCGGCACCGGCTCAAGACCTGTTTGGAACCTATCGTGGCAAGCACGGTCATTTGATCACGGTCAATCTGACGAACACATCGTTACGTCAAGCGGGAGATGGACCCAATGCGCCGACGGTCAGCGTAGCAGGTGACCTGGGTATCGTATTCGATCCATCGGCACCGGGAGCGGTAGTCACCGTTGGACCAGGGCCCTTCGATGTTTCTGCTACCGACGATCCGAATGTTTTCTTGTGGGTGGATCGCGTCGATGACTCGCAAGGCTTTGGCACGCTAAAGTTCCGCGAGTTCAAGGACGCTGCCAGTGGCGAGTCCATCGTGCTAACGGAACTGGAAACAATCAATCTCTTGCCCTTCGGCATGATTCCGCGCTTGGTCGAAGGTCGCGGCACGCAAGTCTTCGGCGTCAGCAACGCCCAGGGTGTAACGTTCGTTCCAGCGAATACATACGAAGATGTGATCGGACCGCACCCCTCGTACGCCTTCATCACGGGCTACAACAAGCTCGTGACCCAGGATCCGAAACATGATCCAGCGTTAGCGCCATTCTTGGCTTACAACCCAACGTACCATGTCGAAGTGACGTACCAAGAACGTTACATGGTTAGGCCCGGCAATCCACCAGAATACGGCTACCGCGATGTAACGACATCAATTCCATTCCCGGCAGTGCCTCTCGGAGCCGGCGGCAACGTTGGTGTGATTCGCAGCGTAATGGGAGACCTTGAACCTGGTGCGGACTCGATCGACGATCCAGAGATCTACCGTCCGCGTATCGTGTCCGCGACGACGCCGATTATGAACGGCTTCCCGGACGACATCGCATTCTCCAAGCAAGGGCAGGCGGTGGTCGCTCCATTTCAAGCGATCAACAGTGTGTTTGCCTATAGTGTGCCGCAGATGTTGAGCGTGATTGAGGGCGAGGTCAAACAGGCGACGACGGACGGTGTCTTGGCCTCTTGGGCTCAACTGTCCGAAGGTCAAGTCGTCCCCGATTCGCTGTCGCACTTGTTGCGAGGTGAATTGTCGACGATTCCGATCGACTCGATCTATCGCTCGATCGCTCTTGCCGGCGACTACCGATTCTATAACACGACTGACAACCGCGGCCGTGAGATTAAAGGCTACGGCGTACCTACCCAAGGGCCATCTGGCGAGACCCCGAATCTGTCTGCGCCGGTCGAAGTGGGGCGTTTGCCGCGGGGTGTAGCGGTGCAACCGGGCTTCGAGGGTGACGTCGTAACGTTGCAGTTGACTCCTTACAATCAAGCGCCAAGCCTCACAAAGTTCCCCGATGATGCGTTGACCGTTGATGCTGGCACGGACGCAGTCGTGGAAGTTCATACGGGTGCGCTACAGCAAGATCATCAACTCGTCGGCTACCACTCGCAAAACGCAGATCGCGTCCTCACGTTGCATTACGATTCGTTGCGAGCAGAAGCAAAGCCGATCTACTACTTCGATGCGACGAATTTGTCACAACTTTCGGTAACTGGCGACTCCGCACGCTTTATTGCATCGCTCACGGCACGCATGGGCGACACAAGTTACGAGTTGCCGGGCTTGCCTGCCGGCGCGGCGACAGAGGCAATGGGCTTAAAGCCTGGGCAGAATCTTTTCAAGTTGCCAGAACGGATATCCGCCGATGAGACCTACGGCATCGGCATGCAGATTGACTTGACGGAAGCGGATAGCGGCCTGTACACATTCGAACTTGACTACGGCGTCAAGAAAGTCGTCAACGGCAAGTACTCGGGCGGCAAGATGCTGACGCAATCGAACCCAGTCGCATTCGTCAACACGAAAGACAGCATCTTCGGAGCCGGTTGGGGGCTCGACGGATACTTTGAGATCTATCCAGGCGATGGTGGCATCGTGCTGGTGGACGGCAATGGGAACGAACAGATCTATCTGGCGCCAGACCGCAAGGATGATCCTTTTACTTCATTGTCTGTCGACTTCTCTGAGCTGCGCCAGCTCGATAATGGCCGCTTCGTGCGACGCATGGTCGATGGGACGGTCTATGCCTTCAACGACAACAACCAATTGGAAACGATTACAGACCGAAACGGCAATATCACGCGTTTCGGCTACGTTGGACGCAAGCTCGCCAACATCACGGATCCCGTTGGGCTGCGCACGATCTTTGGCTATCAAGGCGACCGAGTGAACAGGATCACCGATCCGGCCGGCCGCGTGACCGAACTCAGTTACGACCGCCAGGGCAACTTGATCAGCATCAAGGATCCGGACTCAATCGCCCGGACCTTCCGCTACGCCGACGCGGCGCATCCAAATCTGATGACCGGAGAAACTGGCAAACGCGGTAACGATCCGAAAGACCCATTGACCGGTGGCACCAACTTCCAAGAAAAGTTCATCTACGACGACTACGGCCGGATCAAAGCCGGCACTCGCCTCGATGACCTCAATTTTACGCTTCGGCCATCCCAGACCTACGCCGTTGCGGATCTCAAGCTAACCACGTCGCCGGACGAAGCGCCGAGGTTGTCGCCGCTCACGCGCCTGGGCGAGTACGAAGCGATTGAGAACCGCTTCCAATGCCCCGGCGAGGTCAGCAGCGGCAGTTCGGGTGGACGCCAGCAGATACTGTTGGCTCAGGCGAACTACACGAATTTTCATGGAGAAGAGTATAAGTTCAAGATGACCGGGTATGGTCAGTTGATCTCGACAAAGGATGCAAAAGACAATTATCGCGAGTTTGCTAAGAACTCAGCGGGCGGCCAGATTACGACGGCGATCGACGAAATGAACAACGCGATCTGCTATTCGTATGACACGTATGGCAATGTGGCGTCGATTACCGATTACCCAGACGGTCCTGGCCAAACCCGCGCGGTCACCAAGACTTTCGAATATAGCTTCTCCGAGTTTAATCAGCTTAAGAAGATGGTGGATGAAGTCGGCCGTGTCACTGAAATGGTCTTGGATGGCAACGGCAATTTGAGGAAGAAGACCGTCACAGATCCCAGTCCTGTCGAAGGCCAGCCATCCACGACGTCGATGGAGATCACTTATCAGACGGGTGGCTTGGTCGCCACAACTAAGGATGGTCGCGGCAACGTCATTGCGAATCATTACGACAGCTACGGTCGATTGGACAAGGTTACGTACACCGATGGCGAAGAGAAGTACGAGTACAATGATCTGACCGGTAACGTCTCGGCATTCGTCACGTTGAACAAGAATCGGATCGAG
>JAGQPK010000424.1 GCA_020426755.1 Planctomycetales bacterium | reverse complement strand
TAGTCTTCCTCAAGCCACAGGATCAAGCGTGAATATGCTTCGGCAATGGCTCGCTCCATCGGGCAACCGGTCGCGGTGGCGACCAATTCGTCAGTGGTTTCGATACGCACGTGCTTTGTTAACTTGTGCTTGATCAGTTCCACACGGAGCACCGTCGATGCGGGCATTTCCAGGCCACTGGCACCCAGTTCGCCATGACCCATCGCAGCGTGCGCGTCACCGAGATAGAGGTAAGCGCCATCGACTTCGACCGGCAGATAAACCACGCTGCCCGGACGCACCTCGACCAAATCGAGGTTGCCACCGTGCGGGCCCGCCGGGATGGTCGTGGGGACGCCCCAGGCGGGGGCTGTGCCGATACAACCTAACATCGGCTCATAAGGAATACTCAGTTGGCGACTCCACTGAATCTGTCCATTGTCGATCGGACACACGTGCGTGCCGTGTGGGCAATCGTCCCCCAGCCATTCGCAAAGTTGCTTGGGGTCCGACGTGCGAGTGGCACATTGACCAATCAGCGGCTCGATCGATTCAATATGTACGGCCAAGGTATCGCCCGGCTGCGCGTTCTCCACAAAGATTGGCCCCGTCTGCGGATTGCTCTTGGGCATCTTCATGCGATCACGGCGGTCATCGTTGGTACGAATCTGACCGGAGAATGCATCTTCCGTGTCGACGCGTACCGTTTCACCTGACTGAACGCGCAAACGCGGCTCATGGTATCGATTGTATTCGTAGTAAAGTGCGCCAAGACCAAGATGTTGCATGTCGAGCCTGTGACAAAAAAGGTGGGACGTTTAGCGCGAGAGTCAGTTGTATTGCGCTGTTCTCCCGCTTACCCTGACAAAGGCTGGATTCTGTCGCAGGGCTGGAATCGCATCGAGTCTAATCCGAGAACGGCGGGGAAGCAAACATGCAGAAGTTAGATCGTCGTCAAATGTTGAAGTCGTCCGCGGCGGCCATGGTCGCAGTGCACACGGGAGTACCTTCGCGAGTGCGCGCGGCGTCGCCGAACGAACGGCTCAACATCGCATGTGTTGGCGTAGGTGGTAAAGGTTGGTCCGACATGCAGGAGACGTCGGTCGGCCAGAATGTCGTCGCGATTTGCGATATCGATGCGCAACGCTTAGCCAGAGCATCCGAAGCCCACCCGCGCGCCACGGCTCATCAGGATTGGCGAAAGCTGCTTGAGCAAAACAACATCGATGCCGTGACCGTCTCCACACCTGATCACATGCACGCACCGGTTGCCATGTCGGCCGCTCAACTCGGCAAACATCTCTATTGCCAGAAGCCACTCTGTCATTCTGTGTACGAGGCACGTCAGCTGACGGAGATTGCTGCTGCGAACAAGCTGGTGACGCAGATGGGGATTCAGCATCATTCGAGCCCAAAATTCAAGACCGCGGTCAAGCTCATTCGATCGGGGATCATCGGCAAGGTGCGCGCGGCGCATGTTTGGACAGATCGGCCAGGGACGTTTTGGCAGCAAGCGTTTGCTCGTCCGACCGGACAACACGCCGTGCCGGAGCACGTGGCCTGGGATTTGTGGCTGGGCGTAGCCCCCGCGCGCGATTTTGTTGCTGACACCTACCATCCATTCAAGTGGCGTGGCTTTTGGGATTTTGGCACGGGCGCGCTTGGTGACATGGGCTGCCACGGAATGGACCCGGTTGTGCACTCATTGCAGCTCGGACCGCCCAACTTGGTTCGGGCTGAAACGTCCGAGTTGTTTCCAGATACCGGTCCCGCTTGGAGCGTCATTACGTACGACTTTCCTGCCACACCGCACACTGCCACCGACGGTTTTCAGATGGTCTGGTATGACGGCGGAAAACGTCCGGATGTTGCACTCTTCGAAGAAGCGGATTTTGCTGGCCTGAAGTGGAGCAACGGCATCTTGTTTCTAGGTGAGCACGGCAAGTTGGCCGTCGACTATGAACACTTGCCGCATTTGTTGCCCACAGCGAAGTTCGCTGACACCAAAATCGAACCCGAGCCAGAAGACAACCACTATCAACAATGGGTCGCCGCGTGCAAAGGAAACGGTGAGACTTCAACGCCATTTTCGTACGCAGGACCGCTTACGGAAACGGTGTTGTTAGGCAATGTGGCAATTCGGCTACAAGCCGCGATCGAGTGGGATAGTGCCAACCTACGGGCCACCAATCTTACCGCTGCCGACGCATTCATTCGTCGTACCTACCGCGACGGTTGGAAGGTTAAGGGGTTGTCTTAGGCAATGAGGAGAGCTGACATATGGAGTGCGGCCGCGCAGCTGCCACTTTTGAACGAAGCCAAGTGGTTCGATTTAGGGCCGACGCTCCAACGCATGTAGAGGCCAGATCCTTCGACGACATCCACGATTCCAATGGTTTCGACACGATGGCCGCTTTGGTAAAGCGATAGCTGCGCGATCGCACTCCAAAAGTACCTGCGACGCTGAAGCTCGTGTCGTTACGCGAGTAGCTCTGGGATTACTCTGCCATGCACGTCGGTCAATCGAAAGTCTCGGCCGGCGTGACGAAATGTCAGACGCGTGTGGTCGAAGCCCAGGAGTTGCAGCAGCGTCGCGTGGAGATCGTGTACGTGGACAGGATTCTCTGCGGCGCGAAAGCCGAATTCGTCTGTCGCGCCATAGACGGTACCACCCTTAATACCACCGCCAGCCAAGCAAACACTGAAGCCATAGTGATTGTGGTCCCGTCCAAACTTCGCCTTGGTGCCACTTCCGTCGAGTTCGACCGTCGGCGTCCGCCCGAATTCGCCACCGATAATCACTAACGTGGACTCAAGCATGCCGCGTTGTTTCAAGTCGCTCAGCAATGCACCGATGCCCTGAGAGCATTCTCTGGCCAAGCGGCGATGGTTGGCCTCGATGTTATCATGATTGTCCCAGGGTTGGCCGGCACCGTGCCACAATTGAACGAAACGTACGCCGCGCTCGACTAGTCGACGAGCAATCAGGATTTGCTGGCATTGCACCGAGCTGCCATACAACTTGTGAATGTGTGCCGGTTCACGCGAGAGATCAAACGCTTCACTGGCCTCTGCCTGCATACGAAACGCCTGCTCGTAAAGTTGAATGCGCGATACGAATAGATCGGCGTCATCGCGTTGTTCGGCATGCAGCCGATTCAGTTGTTGCAGCGTATCCAACTGGCGTCGTTGCTCCGTTGTGTCTAGCCGGGGATTGCGAATGTTGTCGAGGAGTTTGTCTACCGAGTTACGTTGCGTATCGACAAAGGTGCCCTGATAAGCACTCGGCAAAAACGCGGATTGCCAATTCTCCGTGCCCTTAATCGGATAGCCGCCAGGAGACATTGCGAAGAAGCCGGGCAGGTTTTGGTTTTCACTGCCGAGTCCGTAAGTCAGCCATGAACCGAAACTCGGCCGGATCACATTTGCAACACCGCAGTTCATCAGCATGAGCGACGGTTCATGGTTGGGGAAATCCGCCATCATCGAACGCACCACGCAGACGTCGTCGATCTGAGCCCCAACTTCGGCGAAGATTTCACTGACTTCGATGCCGCTTTCACCATAGCGACGAAAGCGGAAAGGCGATCCCATGGCGGTGCCCGTTTGACGCTCCGTGAGGAGGTTCGGCTGCGGTAGCCTTTGTCCGTGTCGACGCGTCAATTCTGGCTTGGGGTCGAATGTATCAACGTGAGAAGGGCCGCCATTGAGAAAGATATGAATGACGCGCTGCGCTTTCGCCGGAAAGTGCGGCGATTTGGCTGTCAACGGATTGCTGCCACGCGGCGCTGGTGTGTTCCCTGCCCCCGTCGTTTCGGACGCCATCAGCTGTGCTAATCCGATCGTCCCCAGGCCGGCACCGCTGCGACGTAGGAAATGTCGCCGGTCAAGTAGAGCGATTTCTGGTGTGGACATGCGGTTGACTCCGTGGGCCGGATCGAGCATCACTCGATAAACAGCCGTTCATTCGTTTGTAACAGGATGTGGGCCAACTTCGCTGCCGCTGACAACGCTGGTTGTACCGGGCCGCTGAAGTCAGCATGTGCATCAGCGACAACGGTGTCAGCAGCAGTCGTCAGTGTAATGACGGGGGCCCAGTTGAACTGATCGCATGTGTGATGGTCACGACAGTCGACGACAAAGTCAATTGTGTCGCCAGCAGCGACGCGCGCAGCTTGAATGTCACAGGACGCCGTGTCCAGCACTTGTAAATTGGACCAAACTAGTTGCCGGCCCGCGAGGACAAAACCACGCACACCATCGCCGGCGTTCGGTTGATCCGGACGATAGCTCAATGCGCCCTGGATACATATCGTGCCGTCAGCGGGGACCGTCCAGCGGCGAACGACTGCGTGGGCGTGGTCGATGCCAACGTGTCCGCCGTCACGAGTGAGCCGCGCATAGTGTAGTCGCGCGTCGGGGTAATCATGTCCGCCTTGGTACGCCTCGCCATTGAAGTGAGGGAGCGGGGTAAACTTCCGCAGTGAAGCGGATGCTTCGTCGAACTCTCCGTAGCCGTAGCTCCAAGCTGTTGCCGCACGTGTTGCGGACGTCTGCTGTGCTCGCTCCTGCGCTAGCTCCTGGGCAAGGTAGTCCATTGCCACCTGTTGCTCGTCGGGGCCTGGCTCACGTGACAGGGCACGCTGAAATAATCGCTGCACGAACTGCTCGATTGCCGTAGCATCCGTGTGGGCGGCCAGCAGCTTGGCCGCGCCGCATTGCGTAGCGAGCTCTTCGGCAAGGTGCATCACAAACGGACTGTTGAGAAAAAACAAATGTTGCTGCGCGACGCCGGTGCGACTGCGTTGTACTACGGAAAAGTCGGGAGACGCTGCATCGAAGTACCGAGCCAATCGGGAAACATCCTGCCGGTCGGTTGATAAATAGATCGTGCGGCAAACGCTGGCGACGTCATCCGGCGCTCTTGATATCGACGGTCCACCATGTGACGGCTCAAGTTGTCCGGCGGCAGCCAACAGCGAATCACGCACGACCTCCCATGCCACGCGATGAGCCGGATAACGCCAGAGCAACTGATTTCCCGGATCGATCGCCAATGCGTCCGTGCGATCGGCGCTTGATTGGCGATAGGTTTGTGAGAGCACGATGAGGCGGTGTAGCTGTTTTAGCGAATCACCTTCTTGATAGAGTGAGTAGGCGAGATAGTCGAGCAGCTCTGGATGTGTGGGCGCGTCGCTGCGGAGACCGAAATCTCCCGGAGTGCCGACCAAAGGTTGGCCGAAATGCCATTGCCAAATGCGGTTCAC
>JAGQPK010000423.1 GCA_020426755.1 Planctomycetales bacterium | reverse complement strand
GAACCTGTCAAAATGCAGCCGATCTTTTGCGACATCCAGAAATGTCACGTTGGTTCAGGCGTGAATTGGGCTGGCCGGAAGCCGAATGGTCGGCCGGACTTGCGGACCTGTTACGATTTCAAACGGAACGTTTACCGCGGCGCATCGAGCAACTCGTGGAATTGCTCGAGGTAGAAGCTGCGGCGGACAAGCGTGCGAGGAAGGCCAGCGAGCAGCCTGCCGATTGCGAACCGGCTCGATTCGACAACGTGCGCGCCATCATCAGCCGCATGCTTGCCTTGTGCGAACCCTTATTGGAAGCACGCTGCGAACCTGCCGAGTGGGTTGAGCCGCTCGTTGCCGTGATGCAAACCTTGTATGGCGATGTTGAGTTTGACGTGAGTGACGACGCGGACGCTTTCGTACTGGGGGGCCTGGAGGCTTGGCAGCGAGGCCTGATGGAACTGCGGACGTTGCCGTCACAAATCTGCCCGCCAATTACGGCCGCGGAAGCGATTCTCATGTCATTGGGCAGTATGGGCGAACAGCTCATCGCCGCGCCGCGCCATCCACATGCCGTTGAGTTGTTGGGATGGCTGGAGCTACCGCTCGACGATGCGCCGGCCCTAGTCGTCACGGATTTCAACGATGGCCAAGTGCCGACGGCCTCGACGTCGGATCTTTTCTTGCCGGATCGATTGCGGTCGCAATTGGGGCTGGACGATAACTCTCGCCGCTACGCTCGCGACGCGTATGCACTGTCCGTGTTGACGCGGACGCGTCAACAGTTGCGGCTGGTGTTCTCTCGGCATGATGCCCAGGGCAACTTGCGATTACCAAGTCGTCTGCTGTTTGCCGTAGCGGACGAACAACGTGTCGCGCGCTGCCTGCGTTTCTTCGGCGACCATGAGACATCTGCCGACCAGCAAGTCTCGGCAACGACGTCGGATGAAATCGAAACCGACGATGCCGCGATCGGTACCGGCTCTCCGCGGAATAGCGGCCAGTTGCGTGTGCCAATGCCGCAGCTTACCACACCTGTTGAAGTCATCAACGTGACGGACTTCAAGCTTTATTTGGCATGTCCCTATCGATTTTATCTGACAAGGGTCTTGCGGTTGGAACCCCAGGATGAGCCGCCGGATGAATTGGACGGCGCTGCGTTCGGCAATCGGATGCACGAGATCCTGGAGGCATTCGGCGTGTCACCGCTGCGGCATTCGTCCGACAGCGCGGCCATTTCAAAGTTTCTACTCGAAAGACTGGAGGAGTCATTCCAGTATCACTACGGTAGCCAGCCGGCGCCGGCAGTTGTCCTGCAGAAGACTCAGTTGCAGCATCGTTTGCGCGTGTTCGCCGAGGAACAATCGAAGTGGCGAAGACAAGGCTGGCGCATCATTCAGACAGAAGGTGAATTGAAGTCTGTGACGGTTGAATGTCAGTTAGGCGACGAACGAATTAAGCTGCGAGGCCGGATCGACCGCATTGATGAAAATGAACGGACCGGCGAAATGGCAATTCTGGATTACAAGTCCAGTGAGTCTGGGATGAATCCGCGCGAAGTTCATCACCCTCATCGCAAGCAACCGACGTCCGCGGACGACTGGCAGGACTTGCAGTTGCCACTCTATCGCAAGTTGGCGACGGTGCTCGGTTTGCATTCGTCAACGCAACTTGGTTTCATTAATGTGCCACGCGCGGCCAAGAATTGCCGATTTCGGTTGGCCGATTGGACAGCCGCCGAGTTGGCTACTGCGGAACAAGCGGCCGAGCAGGTTGTCCGCGCGATTCGCGCTGGAATCTTCTGGCCGCCCGCGGAACCTTCACCGCTCTTTGCAGAATCGTTAGATCGGATCTGCCACGAAGGTGTGTTTGGACGCGACGGATATCTGCATGAACAGCACCACCATGACCAACTCCACCATTAATATGGCAACTCGCTTTCCCAATTCGTTGATACGCGCCTCCGCAGGTACCGGTAAGACATATCAACTGTCGAATCGGTACTTGCAGTTGATCCTCAGCGGACATCCGGCTGACCGGATTCTGGCAGTCACTTTCACGCGGAAGGCGGCCGGCGAAATCCTGGAGCGAATTCTATTTCGACTCGCAGCCGGTGCTGTGGACGAACGATCCGCTGAGCAATTGGCACAACAACTCGACTTGCCACAATTGACCTTGCAAGAGTGTCGTCGCGTGCTGCGGCAGCTTACCCGCAGCTTCCACCGTTTGCGCGTGAATACGTTGGACGCGTTCTTTCTCAAAGCTGCTCAGTCACTGAGCCTTGAGCTCGGCCTGCCGCCCAATTGGCAGATTGTTGACGACGTTTCGAGATACCAACTTCAGCAGCAGGCCGTGGCTAGTTTGTTGGAGCAACAAGAATCCGGCAACATTTTGAAGATCATGCACTGGCTGTCCAAAGGCGAAACCTCGCGCAGCGTGTCCCGCCTGATTAATGAAACGGTGGACGGCATGTATTCGATTTTCCTTGATTCACCGCCGGAAGCGTGGCATCGACTCAAGCCGCATCCGACGTTGTTAGCCGAGGAAGTTGAGGCGCACCGCCTGGGCTTGCAGGAGTGGATTGAGAACGGCGCGGGAAGTGATCGTCTCAAGTCCGAAGTAAAGAAACTAGCTGACATGATGGAAGCCGGAGATTGGGAAGAGTTTGTTGAGTCCACAATATCGCGGAGCATCTTCACAGGAAAGTTGACTTACTACTCCAAGCCGCTGCCCGAATCGTTGCTCTACAACTTGAGGCCGCTTGCGTACGAAATGCAAGCGCAGCTCAACAACCAGTACGTGAAGCAACTGTTGGGAAGCTTCGAATTGCTCGCGTGCTACGATGCGCAGGTTCAAGCGTTGAAGACGGAGCTGCGTTCGTTCGAGTTTCACGATCTCCCCAGAAGCCTTGGACGACTGGAAAAATCTGCGCGATGGCAACAGTTGAGTTATCGCTTGGACTCGGCGATCGAAAGCCTGTTACTCGATGAGTTCCAAGATACGTCGATGGACCAATGGCTCGCCGTTCGTCCGTTTGCTCGGCATGCGACCGCAAATGTGGCGGAACGGACGTTCTTTTGCGTCGGCGATGTGAAGCAAGCGATCTACGGATGGCGCGGAGGCAACGCCGATTTACTGGATGGCATCGTGGACGAACTGCCGGATGTCACCGACATGCAGCTTGACACGAGTTATCGCTCGTCGCAACCGGTCATCGATGTTGTGAATCGCGTGAATCGCGGTCTGGGACAATACCCTAACTTGGCTGCCGCTGACGTGGCCGTGCGGCACTGGGTCGAGAACTTTCCCGAACATACAACGGCACGCAATGATCTGGCCGGCTATGTGCAAATTGAGACAGTCGAGCCGTCTGACGATACAGATCATGGGCGTGAGCTGACGATTGCGAAAGCCGTCGAACGCGTAGAGGAGCTACGTGCGGTCGCACCTCACCTCTCGATTGCGCTCCTATTCCGGAAGAATGCTCAAGTTGGACGTGCAATTTATTTGTTGCAGCAGCGCGGCATTCCCGCGAGTGAAGAAGGTGGCAGCAGCTTGTGCGACTCAGCTGCGGTGCAGTTGATTGAGTCTCTGCTGACGTTGGCGGATTATCCGGCTGACACGGCGGCACGTTTTCATCTCGCGCAGTCTCCTTGGTCTACGGCGCTACGATTGGAATCGCATCGAAGTGATACGGCGGCGCAGCGTTTGGCCCGCGACACACGCGAGCTCTTGTTGGATCGAGGTTACGGGGTTGCCATTCAGTTATGGACAGAGCAGTTGCGACCGTTCGTGCATGCACGCGATCTGCGCCGCTTGGGGCAGCTTGCCGCGCTGGGCCACAAGTATCAACGTTTGGTCGAGACGCCGCAGCAAGTTGGTTTTCATCGACAACAACGCCAACCGATCATGACGCGATACTTTCGGCAGATGATTCGTGACCACCGCGTCGCCGATCCGACTGACGATCCAGTGCGCGTGATGACAGTGCACCAATCGAAAGGTCTGCAGTTTGACGTCGTTATGCTGCCCGATCTGGATCAAGCTGTTGCCGGTCAAACGCCCAACAGTGTTACGCTTCGTCCTGGCGCGACAGAACCGATTTCGGGCGTTTCACGCTACATCGGCAAGAAACGCTTGCCCCAGTTTCCCCCTTGGGTGCAAGAAGCGCACGACCGCCACTGGACGCAGGCGGCACGCGAATCGTTGTGCGTGCTGTACGTCGCCTTGACGCGCGCCGTGCACGGGCTCTACATGATCGTCCCGTCATCGTATCGTACACCTGACGAAGAAGCCCGTTCTCCAGCGACCGAAGACGCCAGTCGAGGCGACTCGCATGCGGAAGTCGATGATGAAACCCAGAACGCGGCAAGTGAATCTGCTGGAGAAGCGGCCGATGCGCCTCCCACGTATCCGTTGCGTCGCAAGTCAGGTTCGGTAACGCTCGCGAATTTGATTCAAGCGGCGTTGCTGGGACCCGGCGATCTGCCGATCTCGCGCGTGATCTTTTCCAGCGGTGATCCGGATTGGTTGAGCAAGCTGCCTCCGGCAAAGACGGCTCGCACGCCAAACCGAGCGCCGACCTCGCCGCGAATCAAGTTGGCGCCGACGTTGGATCGGACCGACCGTTCAGAGGCTATCGTTAAACCGAGTCAGCTAGAAGGCGGTGGTCGCGTGCGGCTGCGTGATCGACTCAACATGCCGAATCAATCGGCCATGCGTCGAGGATCGCTCGTCCATGCCTTCTTCGAACAAATCAGTTGGATCGAGGATGGCGTGCCAACTCGCGAGCAACTCACTCAAGCCGGCTTGGCACTTGACGCCGACGCCGTTGAATTGGCACAAGCGATCGATGAGTTCTACACGGATTTGGAGCGTCCAGAGATTCGTGATGTATTGTCGCGAGCCCAATACGTGGCTTGGTGCACACGATATTCGGATTGGCCAGGTCCAGCTTCGGCGCCGCAATTCGGTTGGAAGCTCGAAGCACGACGCGAACAGAAGCTGGTGTCCTGGCACGAACAAGGTTTGCTGTCGGGAAGTATCGACCGTTTGATTTTGCTTACGCATCACGGCCGCCCGATCGCCGCGGAAATTATTGACTTCAAAACGGATCAGGTACCGAACAGTGCCGCACGGTCTCGATTGCTACATCATTATGCTCCGCAGTTGCGCGCCTACGCTCAGGGCGTGAGCAAGATGCTACGACTCTCGTCGTCGGACATCTCAACGCGACTCTTGTTTGTTCGCTCCGGTGACTTGGAGG
>JAGQPK010000422.1 GCA_020426755.1 Planctomycetales bacterium | reverse complement strand
GTTCATCGCTGGGCGCTGGCAGTTCATCGTCTGTCGGCCTTTCAAACGCCCGCAGGTCCGGGTAGTTGCGAATGCACGTGACATCAGGGCGAATCGTTCGCAGTCGCTCAGCGATATCTTCACCCGCGGCGACTACACCTGCTAGTCGTCGGCAACCGTATGCTTCGAACGCAGTGGCTGCCGCTGCAATCACGCGACGTAGTGGTGACGGAATCCAGGCCTTAATCAAAATGTCCGTCGCCACATCTTCATGGGCGTCATAGATGACGCGCGCTTGATGACGCAGCCCAAGTCCCACTCGCATCAGTTCGGGATCGTGAAAGTGATAAATGTCCGCCTGCAGTTTCGCGGCGACTCGTGCCACGTCCCGACGGGCTTGGCCAAATCGCTCACGTCGATTGCGCGGCAGTTTGACTGAATGAATATGGACGCCGTGTAGCGTGTACTCAGATTCGCCGCGCGCTGTCGGTACAACCAGATGCGTATCGTAACCGTGATCTGCCAGCGATCGGCACATGCGTTGAAAGATGCGCGTGTCATCTTGTGGGTGGACCGTCGTTAAATGAGCAACTCGCATCACGACAGTTCACCCATCTGTGCGTCGGCGTAGAACTTGGCGGCCCAGTTGGGATAGCGAAAACGCAGGTACTTGCCCCAAATTGGTTCCGAACCTTTGACGGCACCGCAAATTTCGGGTGGGCCGTCCAGCGAAATGGTTTGGCGAATGCGTCGATTGAGTTGCCATGCGGCCGTACGATACTCGGGCCACTTCACCTCAGCCAACGCCTGAAACACGAGCGACATCTGTGCCAACCCTGTGACACACTCGTAAGTGGCCGTTGGTCGCCAGTCTTTGTCGTAGGCACCGGCGAGCGTCGGTTGTGTTGCGAGCTGTTGCAGGAGTGGTCGGCTACCGCGTTCGGCTGCATCGATGAGTTCCGGTGCGTCCAGTCGACGACCGACTTCAATCAGACCTTGCAGCGTGTACGCCATGAAGTGCAAGAACGTGGGGCGATTGCCCAGATTGAATTGGTCGAACGTGCCGACTGGCAATTGTTGCGAGGCGGCCCAACGTGCGTTCGCCAGAGCGGCCGCACGAACCTGCGCGTCGTCGCTTGCGACGGCCAGCTGAGCGAGTGCCCAGGCAACCATCGTGTAATAGACGTGCGGACGGCCCTCGTAAGCGTAACGCACCCAATGGCCCTCGCGTTCCTGAACTTCCGCCAGCCAACGCCCCGCACGCGTCGCGCTATCCATCGCTCGATCAACACCCGATTGAGCGGCCGCTAACAGCCCGAACAGGATCTGCCCAGTGTCGAACACTGCCAAGTCGTCTTCGGGAGCGGCAAAGCCGCTGGGGAAACCACCTGATTTATCCTGCAGCTCGATTAGCCACTGAGTTGCACGCGATGCACGATCGAAATACTCCGGTTTGCCGCGACTGCGGCTGTAGGCAATCAGCGTGGGAATGATGTACCCGGTCGTCTCCAGGTACGACGGGCCGAACCCTCCGTAAAGCGAGAAGTAGGCGCTGATACCCCCGTCCGGTCGAGCGTCCTGTGCTTGTCCGAGCCACTTCATGGTCGCCGTCAGGTATTCTTCCGCTCGCTCGGCTGCAAATTGGGGAGAGCTGTCACCGGAGGACTTTCGCCCCTCACGCCACTGGCTGACCAGCATGGGCACGCCGCGACTTAGAGCTCCGAGCGATATCTCGCGCGAAAACTGTCGCAACTTGTTAGTAAAGTAACGGCGTCCGCTTGACGAATTCATTGCACACCCGTTCCGCTCACGGCATTGGATCGCACGTCAATTATCCCTAAAATCGGAACCTTCGTGAGCGTGCCGCCTTGTTTCCTCTGTTGACCTGTCGCTGGAGAATCTTCGCAGCCGATACAACGCAGCCGACGTATCGTCGATCGAGTGCCTGACGCGTCAAACGCACATCCGACCAACTGGACTGCCGCCGCTAGGCTGGAGGCAGCGTACACCGATTCTCATGTCCAGGGAAGAATCCTACCCCAATGCCAGACTCGAAATGCCCGCTCTGCCACGCGACCCAATCGCAGCGACTCTTTTCGGTCGGTAGCCACGATCTGTTGAGCTGCGACGTGTGCGAGCTGATCTATATCTGGCCGTACCCCCAGGACTCGGGGCAAGTTTACGATAGCGTCTCCGACTACAAGTACGACGATTTGGAGATTATGTCGGCAGAGACTCATTTCGAGTCTTCGAAATTGGCGTATGCCCGGATCTATCCGCATATTCGCCCTTACTACCAAACTGCCGACGCGACGCTGGATGTCGGATGCGGCACCGGCTATCTGCTCGACCAACTTCGCGAATTCCCTCAGTTGAAACGGGTGGGAATTGAATTGAATGTGCCGCGCGCGGCCTTTGCTCGCCGCGCTGCAGAGTGCGACGTGTACGAACAGCCTGTCCAGCAGTTCGACACGGATCAGCGTTTCGACGTGATTACGATGATCGCCGTGTTTTCGCACGCGCCTGACTTCGCCGGGCTTTACAGCTCGCTACGCAATCTGCTCACGCCAAACGGGAAACTGATTTTGCATGTGGGCGAATTCGCACGCAATGTGAAGCGGAATGCGGTATTTGATTGGGAAGTCCCGGACCACTTGCACTTTATGGGATTGAAGACGGCACAGTACCTGGCTGATCATTTCGGCTACAAGATCGTACACCACTACCGCGAACCGCTGGCGGATCTGATCTTCGCGCGTACCACTTGGCGCGCACCTGGCCGCAGCGCCGCCCGTAACCGCATCAAACGCCTGGTGACGCTGACGCCTGGCGCACTGACGTTACTGAAATCTATTTACAAACTGCGGCACGGTACGTCGATCTATAACTCGATCATCGTATTCGAACGAACTGAGATGGGTTAAACTGAGCGATGGCAGTCGGTCGCTAGTCGTGATCGCTGTTGAAAGTACGATTGTTGCGTGTATTGCGTTTGATGGGAGTCAACAGGATGTCGGGTTCGACGTTTCACTACCAAGAGTTATTCGAGCTGGGAAACGACGATACGCAGTACCGGTTGTTGACCAAGGATTACGTGCAAGTCCGAGAGTTTGATGGACGGGAGGTGCTGTGCGTTGATCCGGCGGCACTAACACTTTTGAGTGCTCAGGCCTTTCATGACATCAATTTCTTTTTGCGTCCAGCTCACTTAAAACAGGTGGCCGCGATTCTGGACGATCCGGAGGCGTCCGACAACGACCGTATGGTCGCGACGACGTTGCTAAAAAACGCCGATGTCGCCAGCGCCGGCGTGCTGCCGTTCTGCCAAGACACCGGGACGGCGATCATCATGGGTAAGAAAGGCAGCGCCGTTTGGTCACAAGGCGACGAAGCGGCATTGTCTCAGGGTGTGTTTCAGGCCTATACCGAAAACAATCTGCGGTATTCGCAAAACGCTGCCCTCAGCATGTGGGATGAGAAGAACACGGGAACGAACCTGCCCGCGCAGATCGACCTGGCGGCAGTCGATGGCAATGAATACAAGTTTCTGTTTATTGCCAAGGGCGGTGGTTCGGCCAACAAGAGCTTTCTCTATCAGGAAACTCGCGCGGTGTTGAACCCCAAGTCGCTGGTGGAGTTTCTCACTGCCAAGATGGTGACACTCGGAACCGCGGCCTGTCCGCCTTATCACCTAACTTTCGTGATCGGAGGTACGTCCGCCGAAACGACGCTCAAGACGGTCAAGCTGGCTTCAACCAAATACCTTGATCACCTGCCTACGACGGGCAATGAGTATGGTCGCGCGTTTCGCGATGTCGAGCTCGAAGCGCAGATGCTCGAACAAGCGCGGCAGTGCGGAATCGGCGCGCAATTTGGCGGCAAGTACTTCGCGCTCGACGTGCGCGTGATTCGGATGTCGCGACACGGCGCTTCGCTACCGATCGGTATCGGCGTCTCGTGTAGTGCCGATCGTCAGGCCAAAGCGAAAATCACTCGCGAGGGTGTCTTTATTGAGCAGCTCGAATTCGAACCGATCAAGTACCTACCTGAAGCGTTTCGTGAGCAGCAGGATACGCGAGCTGTACGGGTCGACCTGAACCGACCGATGCAAGAGATTCTGGCCGAATTGACGCAGTACCCCGTCACGACGCGACTGTTGCTCAACGGGCCCATTGTCGTCGCGCGCGACATCGCTCATGCCAAACTCAAGGAGCGTCTGGACGCCGGCCAGCCCCTGCCGGAATATTTTAAGAGCCACCCCGTTTATTACGCTGGCCCAGCCAAGCGCCCCGAGGGCATGCCGAGCGGTTCGTTCGGCCCGACAACGGCAGGCCGTATGGACGGCTATGTTGAACTGTTCCAACGAAACGGCGGCAGCATGGTCATGATTGCCAAGGGCAACCGTGGCAGGCAGGTGACCGAGGCCTGTCATCTTCACGGCGGTTTCTATCTGGGCAGCATTGGCGGACCAGCTGCGATTCTGGCGAAGGAGAACATCCGAGACGTGCAGGTCGTGGAATTTCCTGAGTTAGGGATGGAAGCCATCTGGAAGATCGAGGTGGTCGACTTTCCGGCGTTCATCTTGGTCGACGATAAGGGCAACGACTTCTTCGCAAATGTCGGCGCAGGTTGCGCTCACTAGCTCAGGAATCGATTGACCACGAAGTCACGAACAGCAAGCGTACATCGTGACTTCGTGGTTGAAGTGAACGCTATTCTCCGCGCAACTCCTGATCACTTGGTTTGAATTCTTCTGCTCGATTCTCTACCTGATGCACTTTCTTGCTCGGATCCACCGAGCACGCGTTACTCATTCACGTCTGCACGCCCATGGCTGGTAACACCCAGCGATTGAGCACGAACCAGATGATCAGTGGAGCGAGGACGACAAGTAGATCTGACATTTTCTTCTTTTCCATGATTTATCGCGACTCGGCGCTGAGTGTCTACAGTTGTCGGGTGATCACGAAAATTGCCACGGCGATGATTGCAGAAGCGAACACACGTTGCAAGTTCGGTCCAGACAACTTCTTGGAGACGTTTGAGCCTAAGTTCATACCGATGAAACCGCCCAAGATAAACAGGGCCGTCACAACTAACGAGAGGCTTCCGCCCGAGAAGATATAAAAACCGACTCCCGAGATGCTGACGAGAAAGATGACTAGTAGCGACGTTGCCACAGCATGGTGCATTTCCATTCCACTGAATAGTACCAGTGCCGGCACGATTACAAAGCCGCCGCCGACACCGAACATTCCAGACAGCACTCCA
>JAGQPK010000421.1 GCA_020426755.1 Planctomycetales bacterium | reverse complement strand
CGAGGCGGGCATTCGTTCATCGCGTTACACCGGCGATAAATCACCGGCCTACCTTCAATAATCGCTACGCGATGAAAAACGTCAACGATCGGGACGCGATGACGACGTCAACAACTGCTACGCGATGTAGACGGCAACCATCGGGACACTATTCGCCTTCTTCGATGGCCTTGATTGCGCGTTCGACATATTCCGCCACGCGGCCCTCCGCGTTAGCTTGCATTTCACGCAAGACAGGCAGAGCGTCTTTGGCAGGCGGCGTCACTTTGCGAATCAGATAGAGCGCATAAAACTGCTGACGCCGATCGGTCCGACGGTCCTGCAGCAATTCCAACAGAATGGGAACGGCTTCGGGGGGAGCCGAATCGATACGTCGCAGTACGAGATTGGCCGTTTCGGCGTCTTGGTTGTTCTTGATCATCGTGAGCAACTGAGGGACGGCGGCGCGGGCCTTGTCCTTCATGTCGCCAATCAATTCGAGCACCCGGTTGCGCACTGTCCAGTCGTTGTCACTCAAGTGACCTGTGAGCATCGTCAGTCGCTCGTCAACAGGCAGGCTGGCGTTCAGCGCCACGATGCTGGCCAGGCGGATCTCAGAACTCTCGGCCCGCGCCAGCTCTTCCAATCGCGGTCGCGCCGCACTTGCACCTTCGCCGGCATTTCCGAGTGCGGTAATCGCCGACAAGCGAATGTCGAGTGAATTGTGGTCGAGCAAGCCCGTGATGGCGCGAATGACTTCTGGATTGGTTGGCTGTGTGGCGGCGAGTGCGACGGCCGCAGCTCGTACCACATCAGCATCGCTGTCTTGCGTGCCATTGATCAGCGCGGGAGTGGCAGCGATGGCCTTGGGGCCCAGTTGGCCAAGCGCATTAGCGGCGGCCCTACGAACTTTCGCGTCACTGTCCGCCATGGCAGTGCCGAGCGCGGTGACCGTGACGTCGGACGGAGACTCAATCGTACCCAAGCAGTCAGCCGCTTGAGCTCGTACGTGCGGAGCCGAATCGCTCAGTGCCTGGCTAATGGGCTGTGTCCATTCGACGAGCGAAACGCCGATCGACTTGAGTGTCCCGAGCGCTGCGGCGCGGACGTCGGCTGAATCGTCCGCGATGTGGCGAGCCAACAGGCCGGCATGCGGTTGAGCAGCGGCGCCAAAATCGGTCAGACTTCGAATTGCCGCGGCACGCACCGCGGCATCTTCGACGCTGACTAGCGGAACGACTTCCTCCAGACCGACACCCAGTCGCGCCA
Source organism: Planctomycetales bacterium (assembly GCA_020426755.1). Taxonomy (GTDB): domain Bacteria; phylum Planctomycetota; class Planctomycetia; order Pirellulales; family Pirellulaceae; genus JAGQPK01. Next base: position 4,007 of record JAGQPK010000421.1, on the reverse strand, counting down.
GGCCCAGACAAGCGACCGAACGTTCCGTTGAATTGCCGTGCGCCAACATCGCACGCAGGGTAGGTTCGGCGCGGAACCCCATATTCGCAATGATTTCGGCGGCCTTCTCTGTCGTTAGTCCCTCGGGAGACACGGTCTGCAGCAACGGTCCAATGACGTCGGGGCCCAACTGACTAATGGTTGTCATAATTGCCGCGGCATTCTGATCGTTCATCTGCGCGACTAACTGAGGCAATGCCGGTTGCACTGCATCGCCAAATCGTCCCAAGGCGAAGGTCGCAAGCTGCGCGATTTCCGGCTCGTCATTCAGTAATGTGATCAGTTGCTCTACCGCGTCAGCTGGGCGTTGTCGCATCTGCACCAGCGCTGAGATGGCGGCCGACTTGAGCTGAGTGTCGTCAGAGCGGAGTGCCGCGAGTGCTTTCGTCGCGACCTGCGGATCCGTGCAACCGATACGGGCCAACGCCACCAGCGCTGCGGCTTGGACGCGAGGGTTGGACGCATCGACGGATTGCAGCAGCGCATCACACGCGGCATTGGCAGTCGGCCCCAGTTCGCCGAGTATGACTGCCGCAACTTCCATGCTACGGTCGTTTGCTGCTTGCTGTTCCGCTCCCGCACTCGAGAAACTCGTTCCGGGATTCAGCACTTGAGCCAAAGGAATGACCGCCGCCTCACCCTGTTTCGTGAAGGCAATGATCAATTCACGGCGAACGTCTTCATCCGTGTCGGGTAACAACTTGATGAGATCGTCCGACAAGACAACCGAGCGTTCGCCTAACCAACAAATCGCTTGCAGAGTGGCCGCTCGTTTGCGTGACGAGAGGCTGTCGAGTCCTTCCCGATAGACAGGATGATCTGCCGGGGCAATGTGACCAAGCGCGTAGGCGGCGCGATAGCGTCGTTGCGGATCGTTGTCATCCAGTCGTTTGGTGAGAGCTGGAATCGCCGCAGTGGCAGCGGAACCGATCTGCCCCAAAGATTGCATCGCACCATTCGAGACCTGTTGGTCACGGTCGCCAACCGCCGCTGCCAAGGCATCGACGGCAGGTAGCGCGGCTTCGCCATACCGACCTAAGTCCCAAGCAGCTTCGCGACGCGCTTGCAGATCATCGCCCTGCAGAGCCGCGAGCAGCTCGTTGGTACTTTGACCTTCCTCGGCACAGACGATGGTCGCCGTTCCGATCGGCAGTACGCAGCCACTCAGAAACAGACCACTGACGAACAGTCGCTGCGCTGTCCGGCGCCATTGTCGGCCGACCGAACTGGACCGCCGCACGGGGGAATGGTTTACCGCGCTGGCGGTCCGGCTGATCTTCAAGCCAAACATCGGTGGATGACTCCGCAGGGAGAAGACTACGAGAGTGAGGGCAGCAGGCCGGTGCTATCGCCAATCCACGGTACCGAAACGTCCATGCGCTCCAGCATCGAGAGGAACAGATTGCACATCGGTGTTTCTTCGGCATAACGGATGTGGCGGCCGGAATCGAGCGTACCGCCGCCTTTACCAGCTAACAGCACGGGCAAGTTCTCGTTGTTGTGACGGTTGCCGTCACTGATGCCACTGCCATAAACGATCATGCATTGATCGAGTAGCGTGCCATCGCCTTCGGGAATCGCTTTGAGACGCTCCAGGAAGTAGGCGAATTGTTCAACATGGTGCGTGTTGATGCGACGAATCTTGTCGAGTTTTTCCGCATCACCACCGTGGTGCGAAAGATCGTGATGCCCATCACGTACACCGATGTCACCGTAGCTGCGATTGCTGCCGGCGGATGCGAACATGCAGGTCGCGATGCGCGTCTGATCGGTTTGAAATGCCAACACGATCATGTCCAGCATTAAGCGCACATGCTTGACGTACTCGCGCGGAATGCCTTCGGGCGGACGAACCCCGGCCAGCGGACCGCGACCGGCCTCGGCGTCGTGCATCTCGACCCGGCGTTCAATTTGGCGCACGGCATCCAGGTATTCCGCTAGTTTGCGACGATCGTTCGAACCAACGCTGTTCTGGAGGCGATTTGCGTCAGCCAGTACGTAATCGAGCACGCTTTTGCGACGAGCCATCCGTTCAAGACCGGCTTCCGTCTGTTTTCCTGATGAACCATCGCCGAAAAGACGCTCGAAAACCAGACGTGGGTCGATCTCCTTGGCGACGGGTGTCGAGGAAGATGACCAAGCGATATTGTGCGAGTAGGCGCAGCTGTAACCCGAGTCGCAGTTGCCGGAATCGCGCGTTTGATCGCAACCCAATTCAATTGAAGGGAAGCGGGTGCGAGCACCCAGGTGGCGAGCAGCGACCTGATCGACGGACACGCCCGAGCGGATGTTGCCGGCGGCGGTCTTACGCGGTTGGGCTCCGGTTAGGAAGACCGATGCACTCCGCGCGTGGTCACCCGCGCCATCGCCGTTCGCTCGACCTTTGTCATGCGTCAGCCCCGTGATAACGCTGACGTCATCACGCAGTGATTTGAGCGGCGTCAGAATGGACGGTAGGTCATAGCCGTAGCCTTCCTGCTGTGGGGTCCAGTGCGCCAAGTTGACGCCATTGGGCACGAAGAAGAAGGCCATCCGACGCGCGACGCCTTCGGGCGAAACTGCGGTGCTCCCGGTGAGTCGCGCCGCTTGGGCGATCGAGGGCATCATCGCATCCAATAGCGGCAGCGAAACCATTGCTCCCAGGCCTCGCAACAAGGTGCGTCGAGATAGCTGCCCGGCAGTTGTCACATGGCGTAATGTCACTGCGTTTCTCCTCGAAATCCACGTTTCCGGAAGGGTTCACTGCTGACGACAGCTTTGACCAACGCCGAAAAGCGGAAGTCATTTGCCGTCAACTCACGCACAATTGCGTCCACCGCACAGCGATCGTAGGACTGGAGTTCTCGACCGAGCGCGTACGTTAACATTTTCTCTGACACGCACCTAAGAAACTGGTCGCGTCGTTGATTTTTCAGGATTTGTCGTAGTTCAGCCGGGCCACGAAATTGCTGATTGCCCGGTAGTGTTCCCGACGGATCAATCGCAAACTTGCCATCTAGTTCTTGCCAAGCACCGACCGCATCGAAGTTCTCGAAGCCGAAACCGAGCGAATCCATCTTCTCGTGACAAACGGCGCAGGCCGGGTTCGAACGATGCTGTTCCATGCGTTCACGCAGCGAACCGAGCAACTCGGCTTCACTCTCTTCCGAAAGCAACTGCACCCCTGGTGGCGGCGGTGGCGGCGGCGTACCGAGCATGTTCTCCATGATCCACTTGCCACGTTTCACCGGGCTGGTGCGCGTCGGATTAGAGGTCAAAGTCAGGATGCTAGCCTGCGTCAGCACACCACCACGACGAGGATCGTTGAGCGACACGCGGCGAAATTCATCACCCGACACATCGGTCATGCCGTAATGCTTGGCCAACTTTTCGTTGACAAACGTGTAGTCGGCGTCGAGAAACTCGAGCACGCTGCGGTCTTCGCGAATGATTGACGTCGCGAACATGCGCGTCTCGGTCAACATCGCCTCTCGCAACGATTCGTCAAACGTCGGATAGCGTCCGGGGTCGGGTGCGAGCTTCTTGAGACTCCGGAGTTGCAGCCATTGCGAGATAAAGTTGTCTAGCATCGCGACGGACTTTTCGTCGTCCATCATCCGCTTGATTTCAAGTTCCAGCGTTTCCGGCTGAGCGAGATCGCCATTCAAGGCGTGCGCAAAGAGGGTTTCATCCGGCATGCTGCTCCAGAGGAAATACGACAGCCGCGTCGCCAGTTCGAAGTTATCCAGTTCGCGCACTTCGCCTTCTGCCGGATCGGTTTCCAAGCGGAAGAGAAATTGAGGCGTCGTGAGCACGGCCATCATCGGTACGGCAAGTGATTCCCGTGGAGCAACGCCTCGCTGACGACCGTCCTGATAGAGTGCCGTCAGTCGGGCACGATCTTCGTCGGAAACGGGGCGGCGGAAGGCCCGTGTGGCAAAACGAGCAATCGCGTCCGGCAGTTTCTCGTCGGCAGCCATAACTTCGGC
>JAGQPK010000420.1 GCA_020426755.1 Planctomycetales bacterium | reverse complement strand
CCCACGCATGGACGAGCGACCGTCGCTGGACTCGACTGCTTCCGCCAGTCTGTCGCCGTACGCAGCCGTATCTCGTACTTGCCTGCCGAGGCAAAATTGTTTCGACGCATGCGCGGCGACGATGTGCTGCGCTTCTTTGCCGATATCCGCGGCACCCATGGCAACCTGAAACGTTCAATGCAGCTCGCCACGCGACTCGATTTGGATCTGCAGCGACGCGTTGCCTTTATGTCGACCGGCATGCGGCAAAAGCTGGCTCTCGCCGCGACGCTGGCACACGAAGCGCCGTTATTGATACTGGACGAACCCACTGCGAACCTGGATCCAAACGTTCGCGCCGAGGTGATGCGGATCTTGGCCGAACTGAATCAAGATGGCCGCACAATCATCTTGAGTTCTCACGTACTGTCGGAAATTGAAGAGGCATGCGACCGAGTCGTCATTCTGCGCGGCGGTCGTTTGGTACACACACAATCGATGAACGAACTGCGTCAACGCCACCGCGTGTCCGCGCGAGCACCCGATTCGATGCAATCGCCGCCGGCCGAGTTGGCTCGTCGCGTGCGAGTTGAACATTATGCTGGCCGCATTATTGTCGAAACCGAGGGAGAACTCGCCGACGTACTGCCGTGGGTATCGAGTCTGGGTCTGAAGGAATTGACGATTGAACCTTACGGATTGCGTTCGGTATACGAGCAGTATCATTCAGGAGAAGAACTGCCGTGAATCGTGTGCTGTTGCGCAAGACGTTCAACGACGCACGTTGGCTACTGGCGGCCTGCGCCGGCCTGATGTTCCTGTTCAGTTGGATCCGCGTCGTGATTGTATCCAACATGGAGCTTCATCAGATTCAACGACTGACGCGCAATCTGCCGGAGTTTATCCAACGGCTCTCGCCAGTGCCAATCGAACAGCTAGTTAGCTACGCAGGTTTGGTGGCGATCACGTTCGAAGAACCCATCGCGTACATGATGATGGCGGCCTGGACTTTCTCGCGCGGATCAGATTGCATCAGCGGCGAACTGGGACGCGGAACGCTCGAGATGATCCTGGCTCAACCTGTGGGCCGTATGCGTTACTTGTGGACGCATGTCGCCGTCACAGTGGCAGGAGTTGTCTTAATTGCTTTGGCAGCGCAAGCCGGTACTCACGTCGGCATCAATACAAGTTACGTCAAACAACCCGCGAGCCGCGCACCGTGGTCAATTCTGTTTCCTGGTGCTGACAAACAAGCGGCACTGGAACCCAAATTCGATTTGATCCCGATGACGAAGTACGTCCAGCCGCGCATGTTTTGGACTGCCGCGCTAAACTACGTCTGCCTCGGTCTGTTTCTAGCCGGCCTGACAACGTTCATGTCCGCGTGGGACCGCTACCGCTGGCGGACACTCGGCATCATCGTCGGCTTTTACATCATCGAAACGATATGCGAACTGACCGGCATGGCCGTCGATGGTTGGCACTGGCTATTGTGGGTGACTTTCTTTTCGCTATACGAGCCCGTCGCATTCGCCACGGCCGCGTCGAAGGACCCCAGCGCAGGTTGGACGTTCTGGGCAGCGGACAGCACAGGCATACTGCCGGACCTCGGTCCGCTAGGCAGTGATCTGTTGCTACTGATACTTGCCGCCGGCTGCTTTGCCGGCGCGGCGTTCGTCTTCCGTCGTCGCGACTTGCCAGCGCCGCTGTAATTGAGTGTCGCGACGTGCGCCCATTAGTTCGCCGAAAGACGTTAGTCGCGGTTCTCGTATACGTCGGACGTTTGCGCCGGGACAGAACCGACGCTAACGCGTTGCGGCGAACGCCGTGACGGCGAACTACGCGCTCGCGCGAACTACTCCAAATTGTACTCTTTCAACTTCTTATGGAGCGTGTTGCGGTTGATCCCTAGTCGCGAGGCCGCTTTCGTCTGCACTTGATTGCAGCTAATCATCACCTGTGCAATCAATTCGCGCTCAACTCGATTCACGATCTTCGCATGCAGGTTGTCTTCATTCGGTCCGGAATCCAACAGACCGCGTTCAACAACGGCGTACGTCAGCGACTCGAGATCCGCGGCGCGGAGACGTGAGCCCGAGATAGCGGGCGTGGAGCCTTGCAGGACGGCTTCCGGCAGCAATTCGGTCGTCAGTTCATCGCCGTTGGCCATCACGACCGCACGTTCAATGTAGTTCTGCAGTTCGCGCACATTACCTGGCCAATCGTAGGCCTGCAGTGCTTCCATTGCTTCACGTTGGATGTGCACGACGTAACGATCGTTGGCTTCGTTGTAGACGTTCAAGAAGTGCGCGACCAAGAGAGGCACATCTTCCTTGCGCTGGCGAAGTGCCGGAATCTGAACCGGCACGACGTTCAGACGCCAGTAGAGATCTTCGCGAAAGCGGTTCTCGGCGACCTCCGCCATCAATTCACGATTACTGGCGGCAATCACGCGCGTATCAACACGAATGGTTTCGGTGTCGCCGACACGTTCAAATTCACGTTCTTGCAGTACTCGTAGCAGTTTGATTTGTAGCTTGAGTGACGTCGAGTTGATTTCATCCAGGAAGATTGTGCCGCCGTGAGCGGCTTCGAAGCGGCCCGTTCGATTGTTGACCGCACCGGTGAACGAACCGCGGACGTGACCGAACAACTCGCTTTCTAGCAAGCTCTCACTTAATGCACCGCAGTTGACACGCACAAACGGACCACCTTGACGCAAGCTAAGTCGGTGAATGGCAGTGGCCACCAGTTCTTTGCCAGTTCCGGTTTCGCCGAGCAGCAGCACCGAGGCATTGGACCGAGCGACGCGACGAATCGTCCGATACACCTCCTCCATGGCTTGGCTGGAGCCGATCAGCGCCGGGATTGGCGGTCCCGATTCGTTCGCAAACGGGTCGTTATACATATCTGGATCTACCGCCAACGAAATCGTGGCGCCGAGTTTCAGTCCTTTGGATGGCTGCCTTCAATGGTATCAAGAATTTCGCCCAGCAATGCCTGCGTGGCCGCATCTGAATTTCGACTGCGGTTGTAGCGAGCATACTGTTGGACGACTTGTTCGCGCGTCAGCAATCTGCCGAATGAGCGATACGATGCATGGAATGCCGCGGCAGCAGCCTGTCGCAGCGCCAGCGGCCGCGTCTCTTGGCTGGCAAAGTCCAGCAAAGCAATTTGAGCGGCTGGCGAGCCGACACCGGCCAACACTTCGATCGCATCCGGCGTCAGTGCCGGATTCTTCAACGCGGCAATCAAGTGTTCCTCTTGCCGCAACACCGCAGTGCTCGCGGTGACATCGGTCCCCGCTCGTTGCTTCAGCCAACCAAGCGCCGTCTCCGCTTGATCCAATCGGCGTTGCGTATCGACGGCGTCGCGTCCCCACAACTTGGCAATACGCGGCAAGATGGAAGCCAAGTCTTCATCTCGCAGATTCTCCACCCAGGCCATTGCCCGAGGCTGTTCTGACACCAATTGTTCAACTTGTGCCATGTGATCCTTTCGCGCCAACACGACCACCGGAATCCGTGCCGACTTGGGATTGGCTCGCAACATTTCGATCAACGTCCAGACGCTCCAGCGATTCATGGAATCGCTCAGCAAGATCAGCTCGATGTCGGGAGATGAAGCCGCCTGCTCCAGTAGATCGCGTTCGTTGCTAACGACATGTGGCTTGTAGCCATGGGCACTGAAATGGCCGGCAAGTTCACGGGCATATTCACTGTTGGGATGAGCGGTCAACACATGCGGTTGCCCGGTCGCGGCGGCAAAGTAACCAAGCACATCCGCATAGCGGCTCGCGCCATCGAACGACTCCGGCGGATTCAACTCGTGTATCGCCGCAGCGGCCGCAAAGCGAACGCGCCGGTTGGGATGACTCAACGAACGAACCAACGGTGCTGGTCGGTTTCCAGTCGATTCGAAGCCACGATGCATCGCGATCGCGGAGTCGTGAGTTTGACCGATCAATTGCAGCAGCGCAATCGCAGCGGCCTCTTGTTCGTCCTGCAGAGCCACATCCAGCAGTCTGGCGAGAGTAAATGCATCAAGCTGTTCGTACTGTGCCAACGTTTCGTCAGCGAGCGGCATATCGAGCCCGGCGGCCACTTGATCGACTTGCAAGCGTGCTACCGTGGCCCGCTCGCGCGCCGTCGCATCACCGACCTGCAATCGTATCAACGCTTCATACAGGCGAGCGGCCTCCAACGACGCCGCGTCCGCAACACTCATGGAAACCTCAATGGCATGCTCAGCTTTCGCATCCCATACCCAGCGAGACATTTGATTGTCACTATCGACCTCGCCCGCAACGTTACCAGCATAGGCACGAGCAGCTGCGTCGTTCAGCAATTGCGTCGCCGCCGTCTGCTGCGGCAACGGCTGTTGAGGCAGCAAGCGCCGCCAGGCATCCGCTGCCGCACGACTTTCGATCTCATCGTCGCGTGACGCTAATAGCGGCGCTACCAGATAAGGTGCTAAACGCGGTGCACCAGATCGCCCCAGACCAATCAACGCAGCGGCGCGCAGCGGCGCGTCGGAGCTGTCCATGATGGCAAGCAACGGTTGGACCGCTTCACTCTCCAAATGCTGCAGTAGTTCCGCGCCAAGTTTCGCCGCCGGTGCCGCCAAGTCCTCCGCCATCATCCGCACGACGGGCTCGACGGCATCACCGCGGGCACGTAACAGATTTCGCGCCGCCAGCACTTGCGTCCGGCGATCGTCGCTGCTCAGTTGACTCGCCCAGGCCTCCAGCCTGGCCGGATCATTGCCAATTGACTTTACGGCCGTCATGATCTTCCGCGACAGCTCGGCACCCTCCGGCGCCAATGTTGCCGTTCGCGCCAGACGCAACATCGCCGCGGTACCAAACCGATGATGGAGTTCGGCCAACGCAACGTCGCTCAGTTCGGCCTGCATCAATTGCGCGAGATACGGCCGAGCGGCTTCGGCTTGCTCGGCCCGAATCAATTGATCTACCGCACGAAAGAGCTGCTCCGGCGATTGCGGATTCAGCACGCGAATCGCATCGACCAAGGCCGTTGGTGGAACGACCTCATCATCAGCGACACTTGGGGCCGCTGCTTGAACGTCCACATCCGCGCCTGCAGCAAAAGGATCGCCGGCGGCGGCACCAAAGCCGTCATCCGCGACCACATCGTCCGCTGCAAACTCATCACCACCGTCAGCAAATGGATCATCCTGCGCAGCAAAGTCGTCTTGAGCGTTGACGCGATTTGTCGTGTGATCGCAAACTCCGATGAGAGCCACGCTCAGACACAGC
>JAGQPK010000041.1 GCA_020426755.1 Planctomycetales bacterium | reverse complement strand
GCGGCCAGCACCCGCGTCGCCGCCGTCGAGGGAGCTCAGATCCAGGCGACGGCGCTACTCAATCAGGCCTTGGCCGCTCACCGACAAGGCAACTTGTCCGACGCCAAAGATCGCTATTGTGATGTGCTGCGGCTGAATCCATCGCATCCCGACGCCTGGCACATGTTGGGCATGGTGCTATTCCAAGGCGGGGAACCGGTAGCTGCTCTCGACTGTCTCGGCCACGCATTCAAATTTAGCAAAGGCGAACCGCCCGTCCAGTTGCTCGTCAACGAAGGACTGGTCCGCCGCGCCCTCGGACAACTTGATCAGGCGCGAATGTCGCTCGAGCAAGTCGTCGCCCGTCAGCCAGACTATGCGGAGGGGTGGAATAGTCTGGGCACGGTGTTGCTCGAGCAACATCACTACGCTGAAGCGGAGCAAGCGTTTCGGCGCACGCTGGAGCTGCAGCCGACGCATAACCATGGGCTAACCAATCTGGGCAATGCGCTGCAACACCAACGTCGCTACAACGAAGCTCACGAATGTTATCAGGCTGCCGTCGATCGGTCGCCGCAGGACTCGACTGCCGTCAATAATCTGGGGACAGTGCTGCGGTCATTGCGCCGCTACGAAGAAGCGGCGGAAACATTCCGTCGCGCTGTTGAGCTCGACCCGCACTCCGAATCGGCACTCGTCAATTTGGCGCGTTCGTTGGATGGTCTTGGGCACCAGAACACCGCCATCGAGCTTTTTGAACGCTACGTTGCCGACCATCCTGGTTCTGTCATTGCCCTGCACCATCTCGGCAATTCTCTTGCTGATGCCGGTCGCCACCATGACGCGGTCGCGCGCTACACGCAAGCCCTGGACCTGGATCCGCAGTACGCGTTTGCGTATAGCTCGCTGGGACGAGCTCATTTGAATCGAGGCGATGCGCAAGCAGCCGCAGAACTGTTTCGTCGGGCGCTTGAGCTCCGTCCTGATATGCATGAGACGCACAGTTGCCTGCTGTTCATGTTGAGCAATGACGACATGCTCTCGCCACGCGAGTTATTTGCAGAGCACGTTCGTTGGGGCGAATTGCACGGACACGTTGATTTTCAGTTTTCGCACGCCGAGCGTTCTCGACAAGTGAATCGTCGTTTGAAGATCGGCTATGTGTCGCCCGACTTGCGAGAGCATGCCGTGGCACGCTTCTTTATGCCGGTGTTGGCTCAGCACGATCCTACTCAAGTGGAAGTATTCTGCTATGCACACGTGCATCGCGAGGATGAGACCACTGCCAAGCTAAAGTCACTGACGCATCATTGGCGATCGACCTGCGGGCTATCCTATTTACAAGTTGCCGAACTGATTCAGGCCGACCAGATTGATATTCTGGTGGATCTAGCGGGGCATACCGCGGGCAATCGATTGTTGTCATTTGCGTATCGACCGGCCCCCGTACAGGTTTCGTGGCTCGGCTATCCTAACACGACGGGCTTGCCCGCCATGGACTATCGATTAACCAGCGAAATTCAGGATCCTGCCAGCGAAGAATCATTGCACACTGAGCAGCTCATCAGGTTACCGCTGGGGACGAACTGTTACGAGGCACCCACGTCTGCGCCGGCGATTTCCCCCTTGCCCTTCGATCGCAATGGATTTGTCACATTCGGATCATTGCACCGTCCGCAGAAAATCTCCGCACCTGTCTTCGATCTATGGGCGAACGTACTTAAGGCGGTGCCGAATTCGCGCTTGCGACTCTTTAATACCCACTTCTCGAACGAATCGATCCAGCACGTTTCGGCTCAACTTACGGGGCGCGGAATTGCGGCGGAACGGTTCTCGATTGGCACCGAAGTTCGCCGTGGCCATTACTTGACTGAATACGATGAGATCGACGTTGCGCTGGATGTGTTTCCTTGGAACGGTGGCACGACTACGCGCGAAGCGTTGTGGATGGGCGTACCTGTGATCGGGTTGCTGGGCGATCGTCGCAGTTCGCGCGGTACAGCAGCGACGCTTCATTATGCTGGTGTGCCGGAGTTGATTGCTCACAATTGGGACGAGTATGTCGAGATCGCTTGCAAGTTGGCAGTCGCGCCACCTGAACTGCAGCGATATCGACAGACGTTACGCGAACAAGCTCGACAGACGATCTGTGATGCGGCTCGCTTCACGCAGAGTTTGGAAGCAGCGTATCGGCAGATCTGGCAAACCTGGTGCGCAGCTCCGACAGATCATTCCACATCAGCACGTCCAGAACAGATAAGCCAGGTTCAAACTGATATGGCCCCACGGGGTATTCAAACTGCAAAGGCTCCATAAAGCGCAGTTTGATACCACTGGCAGCAAACCGTTCCTGCGAGTAGATTCCTTGGCCACCCGACGGATTGACGTACTCGTCGGCATTCAACGTCTCGCAAAGACGTAGCGCCCAATCTCCCGGACAGTCGATCGGGGCCAATTTGAGTTGTAGTTCAGACAGATAGACGAAGTCGAACTGCACGCCCAGAATTCGGCACGTCAGTTCGAGTGTGCTCACGTTGAAACGAGACAATTGCCGTTCGCGATTTGCCAGGCAGCGTCGCACGAGATCGATCGTCAACTCATAACCGGGAGCATGTCGACGGTAGTGCTGCAATTGGCCGACCAGTCTGCTTCGCCAATCGTGGGTCGCAACGATTTGAACCTGTTCGATCGCCGTCGTCTGCGGGCAGCGATCGATTGGGACATTGATGTATTGCCAGCCGGTATCTGGATGCAAGACTCGATTGCGATTCATCCAGCCGCGGCGGATGTACTGCACGGTATCGAACACGACCCACAGATCGACTTCGTGGATCAGATCAAAATAGCCCACGTATGGGAAGAAATAGGGCTGCATCAGGCCGACGATCATCGTACCGCCTCGGCACGCTGGCGAATTCGTTGTGAGATCTCCACCCAGCGAGCTCGCGTCACGCGTTCGCTCTCGGTGACCTGTTCATAAGCGGCTTTGTGCTGCGGTTCGAGCGGCATCAAGGCAGCTTGCAGTTCCTCGATGTCACGGTTTGAAGCAAGGCAACAATCGTAGCCGAATCGCTGCATCTGTTCGCCGCAAATTGCTTCGACGTACTGTATCTCTGCTTCGCTCAATTCGCTGCGAAACTTGTCAGCATTATCGCTCATTAACGGCTGTTGCAGGTTAGCGAAGTCGGCGGCGGCCGTGGCCAGAGCTTGAGTATCATGCCGCTCGTGGAACTGCAATTGAGCCGTTTCGAATGTGACGCCGAGGAACTCGCAGACTCGTCGCAGTTCGCCTGCTGCGTCGTGAATCAGTTGTTCGTAGGTCAATTGAACGACGCGATCTTCTTGAGCAAGTACAGCGACAAGCGGCTCATATGCCGATTGATCACGCTGCCAAGCCTGAGCCGCGCGCACCACGCCACCGCGAATTGCCGCCGACTTCTTCCAACTCAATGCCATGTCACGAGGGTCACGGACGACATACACGTAACGCGCCTGAGGAAACTCGTCTTCTAACAACGGCTGAAAACGAAACAGCTCGATTTCTTTGATGAACAGTTGATGCTTCCCGGCGCTCACCGCCTGTTGTTCATACAGCGTTCGGAGCAATGCGCCAAGCGAGCGTGGATGCTCTGCGGACGTCGCGGCTTGGATGAATTCTGAATGCGTTCCGAGCCATGGTCCCAGCGTTGCGGAGACAAGCTGCGATGCATCGTCGACGAGTTCTTGCCACGCTTGATCATTTTGAAGATCGCCGTATCCCGCTAGGTTCTCACCGAGCAGTCGAAAGAGATGCGTCGTTGAAGGCGCGCAGATCTGCGAATGGGCGTTCAAGAGCCGTGTGATTAAGTTGCTACCTGACCGTTCGGAACAGATAAGAAAATCGATTTGCATGTGCGTGCAACTCATCTTTGTTTCATGCTGCGGCTAGCCGAATCGTCATGGAGACTAACTCTCTTCAAGAATCGGCACGATCTATGTCGCGGAAGTGCGAAAACTCGTTTTATTCGCTCCATGCGCCGCCGGGAATCGCCGAACTGATTAAGCAGTGTGCATCTGTAATGCGCCGCGTGCGTTCGAACCTTGCCAACCCAAGTTGTCGGATTGTCAACTGATGAACATCCGCATCGACGTGCCCGAAGTCATGTGCCGAGCATCCATGAAGAATCGCGTTGATCAGTTGGCCGTCTGCGGTGGTGCGCCGTGTTTCGCTGAACCGTTACACGTTGGCCGTCCGAACGTGGTCGGTAAGGCGAAGATCCTGCAGCGTATCAGCGATATCTTGGACCGTTCCTGGCTGACCAATGACGGCCAGGTTCTCAAAGAATTCGAACAGGCCGTTGCGAACTACGCCACCGTGAAGCATTGCATCGCCGTCTGCAACGGGACCGTCGCTCTACAGTTGGCAATGCGTGGTCTGGATTTGCAAGGCGAAGTCATTCTGCCGGCGCTGACTTTCGTGGCCACGCCCCACGCCGTCGAATGGAGCGGTGCCCGCAGTGTCTTTGCCGACGTCGATCGCAACCATTGGACGCTCGATCCCGTGGACGCGTTGGCTCGCATCAACCCGCAAACAACGGCACTTGTCGGCGTCCATCTGTGGGGACAGGTGTGCGACGTCGCGCGACTTGCCGACATTGCAACCGAACATCGACTCAAGCTAATCTACGACGCGAGTCATGCGCTGGGCTGCACTCACTCGGGGACGCCGGTTGGCAATTTTGGCGACTGCGAGACAATCAGCTTTCACGCAACGAAGTTTGTGAACGCTGCCGAAGGCGGCGCGATTTTGACGAACAACGACGACTTGGCCGAGCGATTGCGCTGGCTCCGTAATTTTGGTTTCCGGGATCCAGGTTGCGTCGCCAGTATTGGCACGAATGGAAAAATGTCAGAAGTCTCGGCCGCGATCGGTCTGACTTCGCTGGAGCATGCGGATCGAATCATCGAGATCAACGCCGAGAATCAAGGGCAGTATCAGACGGAATGTGAATCCATACCGGGTGTCACGATTCGACAGTTCAACGCAGGTCAACGCTGCAACTTCCAATATGTGATCGCGGAGGTCGATGAAACGCAGGCGGGGTTGTCACGCGACGAACTGATGAATGTGCTGCGAGCGGAGAATGTGTTGGCTCGTCGGTATTTCTATCCAGGCTGTCATCGACTGACACCCTACGAAGCGCGGGGCGTGGAATCGTTGCCGTGGACTGACGCGATCCTGCAACGTGTGCTCGTGTTGCCCACAGGAATCGCGGTTGATCAAGAAGACATACGCGCCATCGCTCAGATCATGCGTTTGGCGACGACGCACGCCGCTGACCTGCGCCGGCGGACGACAATTCGGCAGGAGCTCCCGTTGCCGTTGGTGTCAACGCACAGCTATCCCGTTTCTGCCGACGTACATTGACCCGTGAAGTGTCATGAGTACGATGGTGCGAAACGGGCAGTATCTATTTGCTAAGCTCGTTTCAAGTTCGCTGAAAGGCATTAGCCGCGGTTCTCGCTATAGTTGGCGTCATCGCCGGGAAAACCGACGCTAGCGCGTTACGGCGAACAAAGTCCCCGCTCTTGATGTGAACTCGATTTGATTCCTTCAGCGTGAGTTGTTGCTATGAATGTCATTCTGATTGCCACGCTGGACACCAAAGGCCTAGAAGCTCAGTATGTCCGCGACCGTCTGAATTCGCTGGGGATCAACGTGCAGTTGATCGATGCCGGCGTGATGGGGCAGCCCGTTGTCACTCCCGATGTGCCTCGCGCCGAATTGTTTGCGGCAGCGGGAATCAACTTGCCGCAATTGATTGAGCGCGCGGATCGGGGCGAGGCCGTGAGCCAAGCGGCCCAGGCGGTCGCCCAGCACGTGCAACGTGAGTTCGCTGCGGGGCGAGTGGCGGGAGTAATTGGGCTGGGGGGATCCGCAGGAACCTCGATTGCCACTGCGGCGATGCGGCAGTTGCCCGTCGGCATTCCCAAGGTGATGGTTAGCACGGTTGCGTCGGGAGACGTGCGCGGCTTCGTCGGTCCGCGTGACATCTTCATGTTGTATTCCGTGGTCGACATCGCGGGATTGAATCGCGTCACTCGACAGATTCTCGCCAACGCTGCGGATGCGATGGCCGGCATGGTGTTGAATCGCGCGTCTCAGGCTGCACTCATCACTCAAGTCGATCGACCGCTGATCGCTGCCACCATGTTCGGAGTGACCACGCCTTGCATTGAGCACGCCAAGCAGGTCTTCGAGTCTGCCGGTTACGAGGTGCTCGTGTTCCACGCCACTGGCAGTGGTGGTATGGCGATGGAAGGACTTATTCGCGACGGTGTGTTTGCCGGGGTTTTTGATATCACGACAACGGAGCTAGCCGACTTGCACGTGGGAGGTGTGATGTCGGCGGGGGAAAGCCGCTTGACCGCCGCTGCCGAATGCGGTGTTCCTCAAGTCGTTTCGCTTGGGGCGACCGACATGGTCAACTTCTGGGCCTATGACACGGTTCCGTCAGTATTTCGCGACCGAAACCTCTATCGACACAATCAAAATGTGACGCTGATGCGAACAACGTCGGCTGAGTGTTGCGCGATCGCCGATGATTTGTCTGGTAAACTGCTGACTGCCCGCGGGCCGTATCACGTGTTCCTCCCCGCCGCAGGTGTCTCGGCCATCGACAAACAAGGGCAACCGTTCGACGATCCGGCCGCGCGGCAAAATATGATGTCTCGTCTTCATAACCAACTACCGGCCGCGCATGTTACTGAATTGCCGAATCATATTAACGACGCCGCATTTGCCGAGGCTGCCGCGGCCAAACTGATTGCCTTGATCGAAGGAGACGACCACCATGACTGACAACTCGCGGGCAGCGATCTTGGCTCGTTTGCGTTCCAAGGTTGCAGCCGGGGAAGCGATCGTCGGCGGCGGTGCCGGGACCGGAATTAGCGCCAAGCTGGAAGAGGCTGGCGGTATTGACTTGATCGTTATCTACAATTCAGGTCGCTTCCGCATGGCCGGTCGTGGATCGTTAGCCGGATTGCTCTCCTATGGTGATGCGAATGCGATCGTCATGGATATGGCGGGCGAGATCCTGCCGGTCGTGAAACAGACGCCAGTACTCGCGGGAGTTTGCGGAACCGATCCGTTTCGGCGGATGGATTTCTTTCTTAAGCAAGTTGCTGCGATCGGATTTGCCGGCGTGCAGAACTTTCCAACCGTGGGGCTGATCGACGGAGTCTTTCGCGCTAATCTCGAAGAGACCGGTATGTCCTATGGATTGGAAGTCGACATGATTCGACAAGCACGACAACTGGATCTATTAACGACGCCCTATGTCTTCAACCCCGACGATGCCACCGCGATGGCCGAGGCGGGAGCCGACATCTTGATTCCACATATGGGCCTAACCACAAAAGGTTCGATCGGTGCCCATACCGCGCTGACACTCGAAGCGTCTGCCAAACGCGTGCAAGAAATGCATGATGCCGCCAAGCGTGTCAATTCAGACGTCCTAGTACTTTGCCACGGTGGACCCATCGCCGAACCCGCGGATGCTCAGTACATTCTCGATCACACCGAGGGAGTTGTGGGCTTCTATGGAGCCAGTAGCATGGAGCGACTGCCCGTCGAACCCGCGATTACCGGACGTACACGGGAATTCAAGAGCCTGAGGCTGTGAATATCGAATATCGAATGTTGAATGTTGAATATCGAATGTTGAAGGTCCATGATGCAGGAGACCCGCGGCTAGTTCGATTCAGGCTCCCCTCTCGCCCAAACTTGTTTGGGGAGAGGGGCCGGGGGTGAGGGGAGATTGAATACCAAGCCGCACTTCAACATTCGATATTCAACGTTCCTTGCCAGGACCAACCGACGCTAGCGCGTTGCGGCGAACTGAGTCTGGTGCATTCAGAACTTGACGTTCGGTCGCACCTGATCTGATTGCAATGTTGCTTCGTAGCGGTGACCTTCATACTGGAAGCTTACGACGAGCTGCGAACGTGTAGCGGAAATGAGTTGCAGCGGATGGTTCTGGTAGAGTGTGACCGGGACTCCGTCGGCAGTCCGCACCGTCACTTCTGGCACATCGAGTTGCAGCGGCAGAACGACATTGAAACTGCGACCGGGTAATTGAGCGAAGTGTTCTCGATCCTGCACGGCTTCCACGTACATTTCCAACTGCGTATGCACGAGTGCACGCATGCGTCGAGCGCGTTCGTCAGTGGGCGTGAGTCTCAACGCTACGCTCAAGTCTCGGCGGGCTAGATGCGGTTCGCTTCGTAGGCAATTGGCAATGCCGCGCAGGGCATGGGCGTCGGTTAACGTCTCGTCGAACTGAATTGCCTTGTCGTACCAGCCAATAGCCGCTGCCAAGTCAGACTGTTGCGCTGCCAAGCGACCACGCAGCAGGTAGGCCTCCGCACGGTTCGGTTGCAGTTGCAACACCCGTTCAATCTGTGAAACCGCACTCTCCACGTCTCGGCGCGCAAGCGAATCCGTCGCCAGTCGCAGCCAACCGTCGGCGCATAGCGCACTGAATTGCTCGTTCGCAGCATTAAGCAACGAATCCGTCGCCAGTTGCAGCCGGCCGTTGGCGTACAGTGCATTCAACTGTTGCGCGCGAGTTGCCGCAACACAAGCTTGCAGGCCATGCACCGTAAGTGTTCGCGGGACAGTACAGAACGCGTAACGTGCGGCTGCCAACTCGCTGTCAGTTAGCTGCGGCGTTGGTGATGCGAAAGTCTGCGTTGGTTGCGAACTAATTTCTCGCAGCGGCGTATCTTTGGTCGTTTCGGTGGTAGTGTCATTGTGTTCGTCGAGTGCGGTGCCACTTTGCTCGTCGCTCGCAACTAGGTCCGGTTCAGATACCGAGTCGATTTTCAATGGTCTTGAATGTGTCTTGTTGCTCGGAGTCACGCTGGCACTTGGACTGGCCGCTGTCGTCAAAAGCGCGCGGAGCTGTTCGCTCCGGAACATCCCCAATCCGATCGCGGCCATGGCGATTAGCCCGATCACGCAAGCTAACGCGAATCTGTGTCGACGTGTGTGGCTTGTTGCCGGTCGGAATGCGGCGAGTGCTGCCAAGTCATTGGCTCCGTTCGCACGGCGTAGGTCGTCGACCATCGCAATCGCCGATTCGTAGCGTTCGGTTGGCACGAGCGACGTTGCCTTGCGAATCACAAACTGTTCGGATTCGTTCAACATCGATAAGTCGAGCCGGCTTTCCAAATGCTGTTGGATGACGCTGGCGGGTGAGCTTTGATCCGCAAACGGTAAACGTCCCGTGCGCAGCTCGACATAGCTAATGGCCAGCGAGTATTGGTCGGTCCAGGGGCTGGGCTGCGAACCACGAAAGCACTCCGGGGCGCCGTACGCTGCCGTGAACGCGGCGCGCGTATTGCGAGTGTCATCCACGATTCGTGCCAGGCCGAGGTCACACAATTGTGCGGCACCACCGACAATCAGAATGTTTTGCGGCTTGATATCACAGTGTTGGATTGCAACCGTTTGGTCGCGCAGGGAATGGCGGGCCGTGTTGAGAAAGTCAATACCGCGCGCCGCATCTTCCATGTAACGTATTAGCTCGCTGGGCTCGATACCCAGGGCGCCGCTTTCTTGAGCCCGACGCAGCCGGTCGTAAAGACTCATGTCACCGAGTCCCATGACCACAATCAATTCGACCGGCTCGGGCGGTTGCTCGGCAGGTATTGGCGTGGGGACCACGGTGCTGCTCAAAGCGCGCTGGCTTGCGGAAGGGGCTTCACCAGGATCCGTGTCGGTGATCGAGGTGTCGAAGATATTCGTGTCCCGCATCGGGTCAATCAAGCGACCGTGTTCATCCTTTAACCAGTAACCGAGCAACGGCACGAGATTCGGGTGGCGGAGTCGCTTGATGATTTGCAGCGACTTGAGTTCTTTGTTGCCGTGAGAGTTTCGTAGGTCGATGAACTTGATGGCAACTTCGGTCCCACCGGGAGCGACGGCTTGCCAGACGGCACCAAACGTACCGTCACCCAGGAATCGCCGCAGGCGAAACCCGGGTAACGGTTCTTCTCCCGTTCGGTAACCGAGTGGCATGGACTGGTCACTCCTGTATGACGTCGTTTCTGTGGCCAGATGCAGCATGAGCATTTCGCATCCGGCCCCAGCTGCTGGCCAGCATTCGTCGCCGGCTCTGGCTTACTTGTCTGCAGTTGCCAACATATCGGCAGTTCGTACCGATGCGCTGGTGACCGCCAGGGCGTTATTCTCTTCGTCGATTTCTTCGTATTCCTGATTCGTGTCGATACCGGCAAAGAGGTTTTGGAACGCGACCGGTTGGCCTTCGGCGTCGATTTGCATCTGCATCACTTCCGCTGGCAACTGGAGTTCGACTGTCAGACGTTCGCCCGACTTCATCGAGGCCACACGGCGTGTGACGAAAGGCGAGGTCTCGGTCGGCTGATCGCCGTCGGTCGCGATGAGGGAAACGTTGAACGGTTCCGCGGCGTCGCTCGGACCATTGTTGATGATCCAGACTCGATACTTCGGCCCCATGTCCGCGGCCAGATCGCCGGGGGCCACGAGCTCAATGTAATCGACGAGCAGATCGATCGGGGCGTCAGCCTTGACCGGGACCGTCTCCGCGTCGACTTCGCCAGCAACTTCGTCGGCTGTGGCGTCGCCATCAGCGGCCTCTGACGAAGCCGGATCAATTCCGGCGGTGGCGGCCGGGTCAAAAATCACCTCACCATCGGCAGGAGCCGGATCCACGAGAATCACTGGCGGCTCGACCGGTGCCGGCAAGCAAACTGCAGGCGGCGGGCAGACAATGACTGGAGGAGCCGGGCAGGTCACGATCGGCGGACAGTAGGTGTGCGTCAGCCAAAGGTGCCAGCCCAGGTGGTGCCAAGCGTTGTGATGGTGGTGATGATGATGGTGCGATCCGCCTGTAGTCGTGCCGCCGCCACCCGTAGGTCCGCCGCCGGTGGTGCCACCACCCGTACCGCCGGTGACGAAGTCCGTCAGCACACCGCGATCCAGCAGTGAGGTGGGGATCTTCGTCGGCGTCAGACCGCGCGGTGTGGGACCCCCAACCGTGGCGCGACCGGACAGGGCACTATTCAGCACGTCGGCAAGCGGCTTGTTGGCGACCTGCGGCAGCTTGTTCTTGGCCGGCGTGGTCACGTTGCCTGGTAGGCGAGTGCCTGGCAGCTTGTCGACGATTTGAGCGGGCAGACTGGGACGCGTCGGGGCTATGCCACGAGGCGGCTTCGTTGTGACTGGCCGTCCGTTGAGGACGTTTCCGATGGTCGCTGGTGTGATCACTCGATTGCCGACTCGCGTCCGTGACCCCAAGTTGGGCTGGCTGGTAGAACCATGGCTAACGCGTGTTTGTGGCACGAACTGACGCAAGGTTTGGTTCGAAGACGGAAAGCTCGGTGTGGCGACCCGTCGGCTGGAGGAACTCGATCGGCTGTTGCTCGAGCGACTCGCGCTGCCTTGGATCGCTCGGCTGACCGATCCACTGCTGCGGCGTTGAGCTTGGGCGGGCTGGGCAAAGTTTGTCGCGAGGAGCAACCCGGCTGAACAGGCGACTAGCGACCAACGAAACTTGAAAAATAAGCTGGACATGATTCGGACTCCCCCGGTTCTTGCCCCGTTCTTGGCGGGATCGTGATGAGCGGCTGTGCGTGGTTGCGCGTAAAGGGTTGGATGGACTTGCTTGTCGCGACATAGCCGTTGTCGCGGGTTGCCAGCGGATGTTTCTTAAAAAAACGACAACCAATTTGCCTTCGGTCGAATTTACCGAATGCGGAGAAGTCCGATCGGCGACCGCTGGTGGTCTGGGTGGACTCTGCCGCTGCAGGGTGTAGCGGTTGAAGCGCGGAGTCTCGAGCGACCGATTCTCTTGGCTGTCCCCAGAATCGAGGTCTTCCTGGTCTCAGGTCCTACCTAATCCTCGGTAGCTGCCCGTCCCCGTCCTACCACCCGACCGAAGCTCGCCCATGAAGCTCCCAAGACTGCCCAAGATCGGATCCAAACTGGCGATCACCGCATGCCTGTCTTTGGCTCTGGTGGCATCGTATCGTCCTCAGGACGTGTTTGCTTCGCCCCTGCGAAGATCTGCGATTGTGCGAGCGGTTGCCGACGCTCGACCCGCCGTGGTTAACATCCATGGACACAAGACGTTGCCGGCCAACGGGACGGATGCCGGTCGCAAGGTCAACGGGATGGGAACGGGTGTGATCATCGACGAACGCGGCTACATTGTCACGAACAGCCACGTGGTCGAAGGGGTTCGCGAAATCAAAGTCACGACCGCGGATAGTGAGTCCTACATTGCTCGCTTGGTCGCCAATGACGTGCAGACCGACTTGGCCATTATCAAAATCAACGCAACTCGCTCGTTGCCGCTCATCAACGTTGGTACGTCGCGTGACCTGATGGTCGGCGAAGAAGTCATTGCGGTGGGCAACGCATTTGGCTACGAACACACGGTCACGCGTGGCATCATCAGCGCCTTACATCGCACCGTCAATGTCACGGACACTCAGCAGTACATCGATTTGATTCAGGCGGACGCCAGCATCAACCCTGGTAACTCTGGCGGCCCGCTGCTGAACATCGACGGCGAGATGATTGGCATTAACGTTGCCGTTCGCGTGGGAGCACAAGGTATTGGCTTTGCGATTCCAGTTGATCGCGCCATGGACATCGCCGCTCGACTGCTTAGCGCCGAACGAGTCGGCGGAGTCTGGCACGGCATTGTGCCGGTGACGGAAGCCGGAGATGCCACGGGCGTCGTGGCTCGCAGTGTGCAATCCGGCAGTCCGGCTGCTCAAGCCGGTATCCAACCGGGCGACGTCATTACCCGGATCAATTCGCTCAGCGTACGCCGCACGCTGGATCTGGAACGAGCACTGATTGGGATGCGAGCCGGCCAGGAAGTGGACTTTGAGATCAATCGTCGGAAGCAGTTGCAACAAGTCAAGGTGCAGTTGGTCGCGGGCAGTCCCGCAACCACACATACGGTTGCCAAAGCGACGACGACAACATCGGATGCTGTGCTGCAAGAAGCATGGAGCCTGTATGGCATGCGGCTTGAACGCCTAGGGGATAGATCACCCCCAATCGCTCACGCTCAGTTTAACGGTGGCCTGCGAATCGCCGAGGTGCGTCCTGGTAGTCCGGCCGCAGAAGAAGGCGTCGTGTCCGGCGACATGCTCGTCGGCATGCACGAATGGGTCACGGCTTCGCCTGACGACTTGGCTTATGTTTTGCGTTCTAACAAGATCGCTCAGATGCAAAGCATTAAGTTCTACATCTTGCGAGGCAACAATCTGTTGCACGGCCAACTGCCGGTCATGCGCCGCTAGGTGAGAATTTCGAATGTTGAATTCTGAATCTTGAATGTTGAAGTGACTGGGTGCGTTGCCTTCTGCACCCTTCTCCTTCAAAATTCGGTATTCGATATTCAAAATTCGATATTCAACATTTGAATCCTTCGTCATGTCTCTGGAATCGGAATTTGTTCGCTGGTTAACTGAGCGGGTAGTGCAGCGCGATCACGTGTTGCGAGGGATCGGTGACGATGCCGCGATTGTCGCCGGCGATCAACGTAACCAGGTGATCACTACCGATTTACTCTGCGACGGCGTGCATTTTCGTTGGGGCGAAGTGTCAGCTGCCCGGATCGGTCGCAAGGCGTTGGCGGTGAATCTCAGCGATATTGCCGCGATGGCGGCCATTCCGGAAGCAGCAGTGATATCCGTTGCTTTTCCGCGTGGCTTCGCGCTGGCTGAAGCTCAGCAACTTTACGAAGGTATCTTGGAACTAGCCGATCAGTTTGACGTTGCCGTTATCGGCGGTGACACGAATTCCTGGTCCGCGCCACTCGTGATCAGTGTGACAATGTGGGGCAGGGTGACTGAGCACGGTCCGCTGCGCCGCGATACCGCTCAAGTGGGTGACCGGATTCTCGTCACAGGGCCGCTCGGTGGCAGCATCTTGTCACATCATCTGGATTTTACTCCGCGCGTGCGCGAGTCACTCTTGTTGCGCTCACGCTATGACTTGCATGCGGGAATGGACCTAACCGATGGCCTGTCGCTCGACCTGAGTCGCCTCGTTGCGTCCAGCCAGGTTGGCGCCGAACTGCAACTCGATGCCGTACCCATTTCAAACGACGCCCGATTGCTCAGTCAATCGAGCCACAAGTCGCCGCTGGAACACGCGCTCACTGACGGAGAAGATTTCGAGTTACTGCTGACGGCGGCACCGGATGTGGCGGCCAGAATTATGAGTGACAAGGACTTGTTGCTGAGCTGTCACGATGTCGGCAAGATCATCGCCGAACCGGGACTCTGGTCCATTACTCCTGGCGGCCAACGCACACGCTTGCAACCACAAGGCTATGAACATCGATAAGTTGAATATCGAACTTTGAATATCGAATATCGAATTTTGAAGTACAGATGGAGTTGCCCCGAAGACACGGCGTGCACGAAGGAGTGAGTTTGGCCGTCGTGCACTTCACACCTCACGTGGCCAGATCCAGTCTGCACTTCAACATTCGATATTCGATATTCAG
>JAGQPK010000419.1 GCA_020426755.1 Planctomycetales bacterium | reverse complement strand
CGACGACGTGAGCCAAGCGATGAAACTCGTGTCGTAAGGTTCTTCACTTTCGCCGATTTCGCGGTCATCTAACCGCCGCACTCAGTCGAGCCTCTACTGACCCACCAGTTCGTTCAGATACTCTTCCAGGTTGGTGTAGCCATCACCATCTGCATCGCCATTGCCGTCATCGGACGCTGCGGGATTCAACCCATGGGCAATTTCCCAAGCGTTGGGTATTCCATCACCATCGGTATCCCAATCGGCGGGGCGTTCGACCACCGGATATTCTTCCCAGCCACCGACGTCGTCCTGCGTATCGGGCAGGCCCGGAAGCCCCGTCTTGCTGCCCTGGTACTTACACTGGCCACTGCGCACTTCGGCAATCACACGCAAATCATGATCGTCGAGCGTGGGAAAGTTGCAGCCGACGTCAGCGAGCACATTCGCGTAGGCCTCGGCTGCTGATTGTGTTTCAACATATGCATCGAAGAATGGCTCTTCCTTCACATAATCTTCCAGCGGAGTATCGGGCCAAGGTGTTAGGCCACCCAGCTTTTCTGCGGCGTCAACATGTCCTTCCAAAACGTTGCCAGCAATGTAATAGAGTTGCGGTCCGTACAGATGGACCCATTCGAGTTCGGGCCGAATCACCAGCAGTTTCTGAGTGGCAGGGCCTGGTTTGTAGTAGTTATTGACAAACTGCACACGTTCGGCGCCGCCATCCGTCGCGCGATTCTTCCAATTGAAGACCACGTTGTTGCGCAAATCGAGTCGCCCCGTATGACGTTTCTGCTTATCAAGACCACCGGCAAGACTCCAATTACGTCCTGCGCAATGGGCCAGCAAATTGTGGTGAAAGCTGCCAACATGACCGCCGATACTCGCCGCGTAACCGTGCTCTTTGCCCGCCGGGTATTTGCGGTGGCCGGCCACGTTGAGGGCTTCGGAAATCAACGATCGTTGCAACGTTATATTCTTGCCACCTCGCGAACTGAAGGCTTCGTCGATCGTCCAACTGACGGAACAGTGGTCAACAATCGAATCGTCGCTATAGGCCATCCCCATTCCATCCAACGTCTCACCCGAAATATTCCCCGGCCGGACGCGCACGTAGCGAATAATCACATCGTGCGTGCCATACATGCCGAAGTTGTACTTCTTCAGACAGATGCCTTTGCCCGGCGCGGTCTGGCCGGCGACGGTTAGATACGGGTTACGTACGACCAGCTTCGACTCCAACGTAATGACGCCCGAGACATCGAACACCACCGTCCGTGCGTCTTCTGCCTCGACGGCAGCCCGTAAACTGCCCGGCCCCGCATCGTTAAGATTAGTCACATGATAGACGCGGCCACCGCGGCCACCTTGGGCAAAGCGACCGTAGCCCTCGGCCGATGGAAATGCCAACTGTCGTACCTGCTTACCACGAGTGATCGAAGCACCGCCATTAGCACTCGTTTCCGCCGCTGGCAGCACGCGGTGAACAGCACCGATCAGCAACAATACGAGGAAGCAATACGACGTTAGGCGTGAAGTCGTGGCTGTCAAATGAATCTCCCAACGAGTCAAAACGTGGATCTTATTAGATGATCACACGATCAAGTTAACCGAGCAAGATCGATTCACCAGTCCGTAGCGCCCATGCCCTTCGTGGTGTTGTCGTGGTGTCGTCGTAGTGTCGTCGTGGAACGAATAACGCTCGAAACTGACGTCTTATCAGAACGTCAGCAGTTCTTCCAGTTCGTCACTCGCAAGTGCCGCATCGATGGCAAGGCGGTCCACTGAAATCTGATCGCTGTCATCGGAAAGCGAGGCCGCAATCTCCCAGTCTCGCGCGGCCCGCACCGCCACAGCGATGTAAGTCGAATTTTGAAAGGCGTAGACCAAGTCGGCAGTGGTGAAGTCACCATCCCCATTCCAATCGCCCGATTCAAACGTTGAGTTATCTTCAATGTCATCTTCGTACTCACCGCGTTGGAAGACGATGACGAGATCTGACGAGTTGAAGACACCGTCGTGATTTGAATCTCCGGGAACTGCCGCCGCCGCACCACTGCCGGGCGAACCACCAATCGCCGCGCTGCGACGCCAACCTGCTGCCGTCCCCCAAGCATCAAGATTCGCTGCGCCGGGATCGACACTTTCTAAACTGTAACCGCCACCGTCAGTGTCTTTGTACCAAGCATCGTCATACTCGAACTGGTGAATCGTCTGGCCGCCAACCTGCAGCGTGAGTACTTCGCCCCCATTTGAGAGCCCACCAGCCCACTGACCTGCCAATGGTTTGTCACTGCCATAACGAGCGACAAAGGCTGCCGCGTCACCCGCAATCACAACATGCTGTCCTGGACCCAACCGCTGAATCGTCCCGTCAGCGAAGTCGAATCCAATTCCCTCGGTAGCGTCGCCCTGGGCCTGGCGTACGAAGCGCACACTGGACAGATCGATGGATTGACTCGAAACATTCACAAGTTCAATGAATTCAAATTGGTCGTTATCACGGAACCCGGCAGCGACTTCCGCTTCCGTGGCCGCCGCCGGATTGTAATGAATTTCAGAGATCCTCAGCGAATTGGCCGACGCAGCCACGGTCGTCACCAAATACGAAATGGTGTCGAGCGCCGACCATTCGTTGTCGGCGGTCAGAGCCCGAGTTGCCAGTGTGGCATCAGCGTTCAAAACGATCGAACCGTTGTAGATGAGTGCGGCAGGGTTCACTTCGCCACCAGGCAGTCGCGGGTCGCTGCCATCAAGCGTATAGTAGACCGTAGCGTCTTCGACGGCTGACAGCTCAATGGCACTGCCGGGATCCTGGCTGGCAACTCGGGACGAAATTGCGGGAGCATCAACCGAAGGGAAATACTTCAAGCGGCGATACTGTTCGACAACGATTCCTGAGCGGACCGGGAAGTAATCATTAAGCAACCGATCACGCTCCTGCACCCACTGTACGTCACGTTCCAACAATTCGTACGGTCCCGCTGCGCGATGGACGTCACGACGATAATCGCCCCAACGCGCCGTCTCGGCGACAATCGCCAACTCGACTTGCTGGCTCCGGGCGGTCCAACGTTCGGCAACCGCCTGCGGTGATAGGATACCGTCATTGAACAAGTGCTGCTGGATCGCGTCGCCGAGCTTGACCTTGAACTCGCTGTTCTTGATGAGCCGATCGAACAACTGTCCAGGTGCAGCGTCCCTGATGCGGAGTCGGTTGTCGGTATTCCCGATGAAGATAAATTCGGAATCCCAGGTAAAGAAACGAAACTTCTCGCCTTCCACTTTGCGGCGCATGGCATACCAGTTGTGACTATCCCAGTCCTGGTTGCCGCCGTAGTGATTGAGAATCATGTAGTCGACGAAGGCATCAATATCGAGTACCTCAGCCAGCGCCGCGTAGTTAGCGGGATCCGTCAGGTCATTGCGTGATCGTCGCAGCATGTCATTCCATGCCTGACTGTCACCGTCGACGACCTGGCCGCTGTTGAGCACGTCGTACTCTTCTTTTTCGCCGCCCAGATAGGTCGCACCGAACGAAGCTTCCGGACGTTCCGTTGGATTGTAGAGTCCCCAGTACATGCCGTTGATGTAAAGATGTGCGTAGTTGTTGTGTGCGGCGGCATACCCCATGGCAGCCTGCGTATCCTTGGCCCACTGATCTCGCACATATTGAGCGCGGCCTCGATTGTCACCCAGGAAGTTGTTGTGGTGGATAAAGCTCTGGTTAAAGCCCGCTCGCAAAATGAACGTGTCAAACTTGTCCGTGGCGTCCGCGCCGAACAACGGGTATTCCAGCTTGGATGCACCGTAGGCATCCTTGAATAACAAACGAAAGGAGTGCTTCGGAGACTTCTCCGGTTCGCGTGATGCTCCGCCCTGGATGCGAAGGCCAGCGTCAATTTGAAAGCCGACGGTGCCATCGGGCAAAATGTATTCGACGGATGCCGGACGCTCCCAGGCTTCACCGTCCCGCACCGGGTTTTGATAGATGCCGCTCGTCCGATCAAACAGGTTATCGATCTCCGTCACGATCGAAATGGTGGGAATCGCCAGCAAAGAGTCATCCATGATTTCCTTGTAAGCATCCTTCTGAGTGATCTCCGGGTCCATCTCGTAATCGGCCGGCAACGAACCGGTGCCGGCCAGATTCTTCCATTCAGTCGGATATCCGGCCTGCGTATTTCCCTGTTGGATAACGTCCGCGAGGAACAAATACGTCTGCGTATCCACGTTAGACGGCAGCATCCCGTCCAGAAAAGCCGCGGCACGTAGCGTACTGGTCGTATTGATGTTGATCGGAGCACTATAGAGCTGTGCCGCTGGATTGCTGACCGACGGTTCACTTCCATTGAGCGTATAGTAGATCTTTGCGCCCGGCGTCGCAGCGGTTATCTCGACCGACTGTGGCGTTTGATAGAAACCGCGGTCCACACTGAACTGCGTATCGGCCACCACACCAGGGTAACTATCGGCATTCGCGGCCGCCGGTGTGGCCGAGAGTAAATAGGCCCAATTACCTTGCAGATTTCGTCCGTAGGCGACATCGCCACGTTGCTGAGGGTACTGCGGTGTCAACGCGTCCAGAACAACTTCGCCAGGAGCCGTCAGTCCCACATAGTCGCCCTGTGCGCTCAGTTTAAAGTTCGTGTGGAAGCGGCCAGTCTGATCCAGGTCGGCATCACGAATATCTAAACCAGATGCATACACAACCCAATAGCCGTGCGCCGGCACGATAGTCCCCGCGGGAATTTGCCATCGATACGGATCGTTAATCGAGTTACTCAGAAAGACACCACCAATATCAAGCGGCGCGTCGCTCGGGTTCGACAGTTCGATCCAGTCGAAAAACTCTTGGACGCCATTGCCGAAGTTGGCAGTCGGTGTCTTACGCACTCGCGTACCTAGCGTCGTGAGATTGACCGGCATGATCTCGTTGATCTGTACCGGCTGCAACGTGACTTGAATGTCGACGGTCACCGGCTCCGTGGCCGCCAATCCGTCACTCGCACGGTAGACGAACTGATCGCTGCCCGCGAAGCCGAAGTCAGGCTCGTACCGAAAGGCACCGTTTTCTTCGAGCACCAGCGTGCCGTGACTAACCGTTGTCACAAGTTCCGCCTTGAGGACGGGACCGTCGGCATCCGCATCGTTCGCCAATACGCCTTGCGCGATGGCGGCGCGGATTGGAGTTTCGGGGAAAGTCAGGTACCGGTCCGCACTCGCCTGTGGCAGGTCATTCACGGACGCGACGCTCAGCGTGACCGTCACGACTTCCGACGCAAGGCTCTCCTGAGCGGTATAGCTGAAGG
>JAGQPK010000418.1 GCA_020426755.1 Planctomycetales bacterium | reverse complement strand
AAGGAGCCAATCGAAACAAGAAGGGATCTGCCGCTTCCGGCATCAAATCTTCTTTCGTGATCAGCTTCAAGCCGTCGGCCAAAGTCTGCAACCAACCGAACTTGCCGCCGACGCGTGTCGGTCCCAAGCGATCTTGAATACGTCCAGAGACCTTGCGTTCCAACCAAATGAACACCAAGGCGCCGACCGCGATCACATTGATCAGCAGAGCACAATGAATGAGCGCGGCGGCAACGTACCCTAACCAGTGATCGGCGGGAATTTCCACGCCTAACCTACTGAGCAGCCCACTAAAAATCAGCGTATTGAATGTCTCGGCCACTGCGATTTCGTCCGTCAGCTTCCTGACTGAGGACGCTCAAACAAGATGTTTTGGCGGCCCCAATGGCTGTGTTAAAGGGATCGTGAAATATTGCACAATGTCGAGGCGATCTACAAGCCCCGGACGTTCAGAAATTAATTGATCTATTAGCGGTCGATTTCGCCCATCACGATATCGAGTGAACCCACGATCGCAGGAATGTCTGCGATCGGCACACCTCGACAGATTTCCGGGCACACCGACAGATTGCAGAACGAACTGCTACGAGCTCGCACACGCCACGGAATTGAGCCAGAACCGTCGCTCAACAAATAGAAACCCATCTGACCGCGTGGCGCTTCGGTCTCCAAATACACCTCACCCTTGGGCAACTTCGTCGTCAGCTTGATCGGCTCACCATAGTCGCCACTTGCCGTGCTGTAGCGATCCATCGCCTGACGCAGAATATCGATCGACTGCATCACCTCCAACATCCGCACGTAGAACCGATGCCAGCAGTCACCCAAAATTGCATCTACCGGAACAGGCGGATAGTTGTGATCCTTGGGATAGTGACCATCGCGTTCCACAATCACTTCGAACGCGTAACCGTCATACATGTCCGTGTAACGCTCTTCGCCGTCGCGGCGCAAGTCATAATCGACACCACTGCCCCGCAACACAGGGCCACTGCAGCCGTAATCGATGGCCATCTCAGGTGTCAGCACACCGATAGCGCACGTCCGCTTGATAAAGATCGCATTGGTCGTCAACAACGCGTGATAGTCGCTAATGATCGGCTCAAGCTCCGACAGAAACGCCTCGCACTTCTGCAGCCAACCCTGCGGCAGATCAGCCGTCGCCCCGCCGGGCGTGATATAGCTGTAGGTCAAACGTGCGCCGCAGACCTCTTCAAACAGATCCAGGATCTTCTCACGCTCACGAAACGCATACAGAAACGGACTGAATGTGCCCAAGTCCAATCCGTAGGCACCCATACCAACCAGATGGCTCGCGATTCGCCCTAACTCGGCGATAATCACACGAAGATGCTTCGCCTTATCGGAGAGCGTATGACTGAGCAACTTCTCGACACACAATGCCCAACCGAGATTCATGTTCATCCCGGCCAGGTAGTCCATACGATCCGTATACGGAATCCACTGACGAGGCGTCAGATTCTCGCCAATCTTCTCGGCACAGCGATGTAGATAGCCGATGTGCGGCGTTACCTCTGACACTAACTCGCCATCAGTCCGCAACACCAACCGCAACACGCCGTGCGTACTCGGATGCTGCGGGCCCATATTGACGAGCATCTCATCAGTGCGGACATCAAACTCAATGATCTTTTCGCCGTCGACTTGCGTGGCCATAGGTTTTCTTGCAATCGAAATCGCCGCAGTGCGGCGTCTGGTTAATTCAACAATTCGACACCCAACAGGAAACACTCGCCTTAGCGGCCGCGAATCCCATGGTAATCCAGCGGCATCTCGTAATCTTTACGAAGTGGATAGCCAACCCAATCCTCCGGACACAAGATGCGACGCAGATTGGGATGTCCCAGAAATCGAATACCCGACAGATCATAGACCTCGCGTTCGTGCCAGTCTGCCGTAGACCAGATGCCACTGACCGAGTCCAGTTCGGGCAACTCGCCTTCTTCGTCATCTTTCCACCGCGGCAACTTCACTTTGACGACAATCGTGTGCTTCTTGCGAATACTCGACAGGTGGTAAACAACCTCCAGATGCGGATCCCATCCGGTCTTCGCGGCCTTCTTCGGATCGGTCTCGAGGTAATCAACCGCCGTAATGCAATTCAAGTAATCAAACCGCAAGTCCGCGTCGTCACGCAGAAATCGACACACCTCAACTAATCCGGCAGGCGACACTTCGATCCACGGATCAATGGCACCCAAATTCGAACCGGTGATCTTGTCACCGAAACGCTTCTGAAGATTCGTGAGAAACTTATCGCCAGCCATGCTTCACGCATCCCTCAATGTATCGTTCAATCGTCCTACGCCGACAGGACAGACTCGTGCGGACCACGCCCAGAACTGACCCGGTCGACATCGACTTTCACTGGAGGCGCCGATTCAGCTCGAATCCAATCCAACGCGCCCTGCCGCCAGACATAAGCAAAGGCCACCAGCAAGATCGAAAAGAAAATGCCCATCTCCACGAAAGCGAAGGTCACCACCTGGTCATACCCAGCCAGTTTCAACTCACCACCCTCGCGAACCCCATGACGCAACTGGCTGTCCGTCGCCTGAATCACTCCATCGACCTCTGCCCCAGCTCCCAACTCGCGATAAACACCGCGGGCGGTCGGACTAAGATGCGTTACTCCACCATCTGCCGCCTGAACGACTGCAGCCGGTTCAGCACGCAAATTGGTCACCTTGCCAAAGACAGTTGCCCAGGGAAACAGAAAGGCAACTTCCACGTCGAAGATAATGAAAACCAGCGCGACAACATAAAACCGCAGATCGAACTGCACAAAGCTCGACCCAATCGCCGGTTCACCGCACTCGTAGATCTCAAGTTTTTCGCGATTCGGGTTGCTGGGGCGCAGAAACCTACCCAACAGCAGGTTCATAAAGATGAAGACGAACCCAATGCCGGAGAAAAGAGCCAAATAGCCCACAATTCCCACAGAATTATCGAGTGCCGACGTCATGTTCAGTTCTCGCTTTCCGCTTGATGCACTCACCAGACGGGGCCGTTAGCAGATCGCGATCCCTATGCCGCGCTCAGTGACAACCATCCGAAGCCAGCGATTGTAATGAGATGCGCCCGGTTTGCAAGGCAGCGTGACAGCGGCGCCGCGTCGATTCTAGCGCGGGAACATGCGAGCATCGCCGGAAGAACGACGTACGAAAGCTAGGCAATCTACTGGCGACTACCAACCACGCCGATGGCCCGGTCGGTTAGTGGCTGGCGTCCAGCATAGCCCGCGTCCACCTCATGCCAGTGCTGCACCTCGTCCTCGCCCAGCTTCCAACAAAGAAAGACGCGCCGCCCATCCATCGTGGCAGGGAAATCAACCTGGCCTTCATCGCCACGAGCTTCAACACCCAACTGCCGCAACTCTTCGATGTACTCGCGGAGTCGCAGCGTGTCGCGCCGTAAGCCGCGTTCGGCATCGGCCAACTCGTCACTGTAGACATCGCGACTTTCCAGCTCGCGACCGGATAGCAGATGATTCAGACGGTGACGCCGATCAGATACGTCCCCCGAGAGTTGCACCAAGTCCGTGACAATCGCGCGAACCAATGGGAGCATCCGATTGGCCTCTTCCACCGTAAAGAACTTCGCGCCCTTCTCCCGTGCCGCCTTCATCCGATCGCATCCTCAACTGGTAGCCATTCACCTCGTCCAGACCGCTCAAGATTCAGGCACTTTGCATTACAAAGTAACCCCTCACCTCTAATGTAATAACTCTACGCAGATCGACCAAGTGAGGCACATGCGAATCTCAGCAATTGATCCGCACAAATGCGCAGCAGCCTACGAGTTTTCGCAGCCACAAACGATCAGAAATGGCAACAACTAGCCTTGATTCGGGCCGCCGTGCACTGGCTCGACAATCGCCTTCGACTGCGCCACTGCTGTCGGATTCAGCGTCGCGCGTCCCCACGCAACATCCACAGGCAAACGCGAGAAATCGACAACACATCCGTCGCGGCTATAGCAACTCAGGTCGTGCGTCGCGCCCATGAAGATACAGTCGACTGGACATGGCTCGACACACAAAGCACAGAACATGCACTTCGAGTAGTCGATCGTGTAGCCAGTTATCTTAAAGCCCTTGCCGTTTTCGACACGCTCCTTGCCAATGTAGATACAGTCGACCGGACAGGCCTTTGCGCACTGATCACAGGCAATACACGTCGTTAGATCGAAGCGATGGAAGCCACGGTATCGCGCTGAAACCGGTACCGGCTTCTCGGGATACTCAAACTTGTCCGTGAACGTTCCGCGATCTGGTCGATAAGTGATCAACCAGTAACGCAAGGTCACAAACAACCCCTGCAAAACGGTGTACACCGCCTGATAGACGTTCCGTATCCAACTAATCATAGGGGGCCGGCCGCTTTCCCAGAGTACCGCCCTGCGGCCGACAACTCACAAAGTGTTGGCCGCCAGGACGTTCGAGAAGGTTCTTTACGAACCGAGATCCATTCTCCAATGTCAATCGGGTGAATTATATTCGCCCGACATGACTCCGCAACCCAGGCTAACGCAGTGGCATCAAAAAGTCGAAGCCGCCAAGGCGAACGGCATCATGAATGTGGGCCTGCTCCATTCGACTACACGCGCCAACTTAATTTAACACCCAGCAACTAGCATCCCGGCTCAGACGCCCAATGCCAAAATTGTCAAACGAATTCCGTCAAGCTGTTTTCTTGACTGTTTAGCGTCAACACGTAGAGTGATGGGTAGGATATTTCGTCATTCACGCCAGATCTCAGGACGTGATCACTCGCGTCATGAAGTCCCGTGAGGAAATCGGAGGGGGTGCGTAACCGAAACACCTGACTCGTCTTGCCAACCACCGGACGGCAGATCACTCACTGCGAAGGAATGGGACATGTTGGTTTTGTCACGCAAGAAGAATGAAAGCATCGTCATCAACAACGAAATTACCGTTGTGGTGGTCGAGATTCGCGGCGACAAGGTACGCCTAGGCGTGGAAGCGCCAAAAGAGGTACCAGTACATCGTCGCGAGGTTTACGATGCGATCAAGCGCAGCCAAGCAGACGCGGCGCTCGAAGCAACCGATGCCGACGCTGAAACGGCGGAATAGCCACCACATGTCTAAGAAGTAGTGAGTCGCGCTGCACAAGTTTTCGGGCGCGCTGGCACAAGAACGTGTCGCTCTTCTTTCTCGCGGCGCCTGTGTCTCTTTTTTCCAGACAAGATTTGCCGCAACTGCGCTGAATTCCTTTCGATTTTAAAACAAACGCCGGCAGAGTGAGTCGTCTGTACTTGACGCCTACGGCCATTCGCCTGTAAAT
>JAGQPK010000417.1 GCA_020426755.1 Planctomycetales bacterium | reverse complement strand
GATCGTGTCAATCGCCTGGATGTCCGCACGTTCTTCGCGAAGCTTGGCAAGCTCTTCCTGCCACACATACAACACACCATTGCCAGTGGTCACGCGGTCGATTTGCAACTCGCTCACCAACATGCCTAGCGCGATGGCTTCCGGAATCGTGCGACGCGCGCGAGCAATCTCCACGTAACTAGCGCGAACCGTCGGGCCGACTGCCGCTTCAGATTCCCCCGCGTCACCCAGAATCGCATCTGGGTTCATAATCAGTTGCTCACAGGCAATCGCTGGCAACACGGCGTGACCAGTGACTTGTTGGGGAACGTAGGCAACTGTTCGAACACCTTCTAGCGCCGAGCTGGTAATGAATCGAGCGAGTGACAGACACCGTTCGAATTCGCTACCGCTACCTCCTCCGTCCTCGGCTGCCGCAAACTCAAATACCAGCACCGGCCGCTGACCGCCTTTGGGCAGGTGCTCCAGCATACGCTCGACCGTGCGCTTGATGATCGCGTCGCTATTTCCGGCAATCGGCAGTTGAACCAAAATCCGCCGTCCGATCCGTTCTCCCTTGGGTTCGAGCGACGGATTGCCAAGGGGCGCCGCGGCAACGGGTGAATCGGCGGAATCAACAGCAGGTGCGGCCGCATCCGTTGAGGTCCCACCGACTGCCGGAGATTGCTCAACCGCCGACGTGCCCCCCGGCTCTTGGGCAATTGTGGCTCGTGGCAACAGCAAACACAGCCAAGCGACTGCCAACGCGCCGCAAAGCCAAGTCGCGCCGGGCCAGATCACCAAACAGATGGGACGCGGGGCCGCCACGGTCGCGACGGCGATGCTGCTCGACCTAGGAGTCATGCGAATGCCAATCTGAGTCATTTTGTAAACTTCACGTGACAAGGTAGTTTATGCCTACCCGTGCGGCGAGTCCATTCGCGATGACGCGCGGCCGACCAAGACATCCCACCGCGATAGCAGCTAGCAAGCCCCCCGACCAACGCTCCTTCTGAGACTATATATCTCACCAGTGGTAGTACGCCGACGCTCGGCATGCTAGACTGTCGCTCGTTCGATTCCTACCCGCTACCGAGCCTGGAACCTTCGACCGGCGATGCGATTCAGTCTACGAACTTTACTCATTGTGGCGCCGTTTTCGGCAATGCTGTTTGCAGTCGCGAACTTGCATCTGCAAGCCCGTGACCATGCGAAGCGATCAAGTGCCGCCTTTGTGAATGTCGCTCACGCCAAAATGATCTTGGAATCTTCAATTGAAGAATCTCGTTTGGCGAAGCAACGCGATTTTTTTTCGCCGCGGCATGCCATTCAGTTGTGCAGCTTGGCCATCCGAATCTGTCCCGACTTTGCCCCTGCCTACGAGACGCGCGCAACCGCGTTAGACATCGTTGGCGATCGCCGCCGGGCCGCGCAGGATCGACAAGTTTGGCAGCGGCTTAAATAGGGATCCCGCGCGGTTCGCCGCCGCGTCTTTTGGAGTGCGGCCGCGCAGCTGCCGCTTTCGATCGAAGTTTTCCGTTTGCAATCGTCGGACGGTTTGGAAAGTGCGCAGCGGCCAAAATTGCCAAGCCTGCAGCTCGTCAATTATCGTCCAACGGCTGGATGCCAACATCTCAGCCGCGACATCGCCCTTTGAAAAGCGATAGCTGCGCGATCGCACTCCAAAGGCGATCGCGCTTCAAGGGCAATCGCGCTCCACAATCGGAACGTATTCGCTCCTAGCGTCGCGTCGAGCTCTTCGGACGCGCGGCCTGGGCCTTGGGTGCTGCGGCCGACGAGGGTTGCTCTGCCGGTGCACTCCAATCTTCAACGACGGTTTTCCAACCACGTGGCGCCTTGGGACTCGCGAAACCACCCAAGAAGTCCGCCAATCGATGACCCTTGTCGTTCGTCTTATGCTGCGCGAACTCGTAGTCGATGCGGCCCTGTTTGCCGTTGAGTACTCGCATGGCCTTCGGCAGTAACTGACCATCGTTGACGGCCAGGATCACGTGAATGGCTTGGAAGTTTGCAGCATCTTCCGGTCGCTTCGGAACTGCTTCGAGAAAATACTCGCCGTCTGGATTGTTTTCCGGCGTGATCTCACGAATCCAATAGCGGGCCTTCATGGCGTCCGCTTTGGCACCGAACAGAAACGGCAGGGGGCCCTCGGCGATTGCCTTTCCCTGCATTTCCGGCGGCAGCTTGGCCTCAGTCAGCGTCTTCGTCTTGGATTCGAAGCTGAATACCGACTTGCCGTCGCATACCCAGTACTCCCCAAACTCGATGTCCTGCTTCTTGTAGCGTTGCTTGGGGTCTTCGACGGTGGCATCGACATTGTAAACCTCGTCGACGCGCATCAATCCTTTGTCCGGCGCACTGTAACGGATCAGACCACGATCAACGGTCAGCGGCGTGTCCTGGCTCCCAAAGACGAAGTTGTAGTTGCGGCGCTGAAACACGCACTGGTGTGTGGTGATCTCCGCCGTCTTTGTTTCCCAGTACTTGAGAATCTTGTCGACCCGTTGCTGTTGCTCGTCCGTCAGCGGAAAACCGGGAGGCATCCGGCGGCCTGGTGGCACGACGATCTGCGGTTGAGTCGTATTGGCACCGGCCGAATTGGTGTTTCGTGCCGCGGAACTGCGCGAGCGTGGCGAGTTACCGATTCTCGCATCGTCGGAGGTGGCGCGGCTGGTGGCGCGAGATCGCTGCGGAATCGGCGCCCCGGCACGCGGCGCATCCGCTGCCGAAGGTGTCGCGGTGGCGCTGGGCCGCGTCCGATTGGCAGTCCGCGCCGGTGCGCGTTCCTGCCCCTGAACAGGGACGACATAGGCAATGCTGCAGACGAGCAACAGTCCGCTCAAGCGAGTGAATTGACCCATCAGGCTATTCTTCCTTGATTCGCGAAGGGTTCGAACGAAATCCGAAATCGCTCACCGGATTCCGAATGCCGGACTACCACAGCACGGAAACGAATCCATGTTTCCGTTTCTTAGCGACTGGCATTCGCCGCGGATGTTAGCAGGAAGCGCGAAGTGAGACGAGAGCAAACCGCGGTTCTCGTCCAATGTTTGAAAGCTGATATAATCGAGCACAGTGGCGGCGGTCTTCGCCGGGTATTCCATACAGGAGCAAGCGGGTATGCGACGGGCAGTGGTGAACGGTTTGGGACCCAAGACTTGGCTGGGTTGGCGAAGTAATCTATGTTCTGCGTTGGTCTGTTTGAGTGTCATTGTGTGCGGCCTGACGGCGCGTGCTGTCGGTGATGAGCTAGCCGGTTCGATGCAAGCGGCCGAGTTCACGACGACCGTGCAGCAAAAAGTTACGCTCAAGTATTGGATCTACTTGCCAGCTGATTATGAGAAGCAAGAAAAGTGGCCACTCATGATCTTCCTGCACGGGGCAGGTGAAAGAGGCGATGACTTGGACCAAGTCAAGCGCCACGGACCACCGGCGCAAATCGCGCAAGGCAAGTCACTGCCCATGATCGTCGTCTCCCCGCAGTGCCCAGCTAACACCTGGTGGCAACCAGAAGCCGTCGCGAAGCTGACGCAAGACATCATCAGCAAACACAAGGTCGACACCTCGCGCGTCTACCTGACCGGGCTCAGCATGGGCGGGTTCGGTACGTGGGCCACGACGATCCAGAACCCAGGCCTCTATGCGGCAGCGGTGCCAATCTGCGGTGGTGGCGAACCCGGCAATGTTGCGGCGATCAAGGATCTGCCCATCTGGGTATTTCACGGTGCCAAGGACAGCGTCGTCCCGTTGGCCCGTTCACAAGAAATGGTAGACGCCCTACGCGCTGCCGGCGGCAACGTGAAATTCACAATCTACCCAGAAGCCGAACACGACTCGTGGACCGAAACGTACAACAACCCGGAAGTCTACGAATGGATCCTGCAGCAGAAACGGTGAGCGTGAGCGAATTGACTGCTGAATATTGAATGTTGAATGTTGAATTTCGAAGTGAACTTCAACATTCAGAATCTAACATTCGCAATTACTCTGGACTCTGCTCGCCGTTTACGCGACGCTGAGTACAACTCATTCGGCTTGCAGATTCGCCAAGTATCCGGCCGGATCTTTCAGCAGTTCCTCGCGACAACCTTCACAGCAGATGAAGACTTCGCGGCCATCGACATCCACCTTCGGCGGAGCGCCCATCGAACCAAGCTTGGCCTTCGATACCGGGCAGATCGCTTGCGCCAGTGCCAATTGATGATCTTCGGCAGACAGCTCCGCCAAGCCCGGCGGCTCATCTGGATTGGCCGAACTGGACGCGGGGGGAGTCGCTGTTTCTGATCCGCCACCACAACCGCTGATTCCGGCGAGCAACACTCCCACGCAGAACGCACGACTTACCCATGACATCAATTGGAAGGTTTTCACGCTGGCTACTCCTATCGGGTCTGCAGCTCGTGCCCGAGTGCTAACGAAGCAAACGCAACCAACAGCTCGTCGCTTGCATCGGGCCATACACTGGCAGTATACCTACGGAAGCCGGATTTAAGCGAGTCCCCCCTGCGACCCACTCGAGTCGCACACCCATCGGCAACACGAATTTCCCTGAGGCTGCCCCGATGACAATCATGACATTCCAGCAACGCGTGTTCTGCATTTTATTATGCATGAGCGCGCTCGCCCGCGGCGCACACGGTCAATGGACGATCAACGAATACAACGCGCGTCTCGCTAACGGCGTCAATCTCGGTAACGCGCTCGAGGCCCCTCCAGGCGCTCAATGGGGACAACAACTTGAGCCGTGGATGTTCCAGGAGATTGCTCGAGCAGGTTTCGATTCCGTCCGCGTGCCGATTCGCTGGAGTGCTTATGCTGACGAGTCGAATCAGATTAGTGCCGACTTCATGGCCAAGATCGATGCCGTAGTGCAACAGGCCGAATCCGCTCAACTAGCGGTGATTCTGAATATCCACCACTTTGATGAGCTCTACGCAGATCCCGCCGGACAGCGTGCACGCATGTTAGCAATCTGGCGTCAGATTGCAGAACACTATCGCGACGCATCGGATGCCGTCTACTTCGAACTCTTGAACGAACCACACGACAAACTGGCAGGCGACGACTGGAATCAACTGCTTGCCGACGCCTTGTCCGTCGTGCGCCAATCCAATCCGCAACGTCCAGTAATCGTTGGCGGAGACAACTGGAATAGCGCCGCCAGCCTCGCCACACTCAAGCTGCCGACAGATGATCGCAACTTGATTGTGACGTTCCACTATTATCAGCCGTTCAAGTTCACGCACCAAGGTGCTAATTGGGTCAACAACTCGTCAGAATGGTTGGGCACAAAATGGACGCGTGACGCCGCCAGTCAAAAGGTAGTGCA
>JAGQPK010000416.1 GCA_020426755.1 Planctomycetales bacterium | reverse complement strand
AAGGGTGTGCAGATCGGCATTCACTTTCAGAAGAAGATCCTCACCGGACTGTTCGGCGGTGAAGGCTTCATCATGCAGAAGCTGGAAGGTGATGGTCTCGTGTTTGTGCACGCCGGCGGCACGATTCGTGAGTATCAGCTTGTCGAAGGGGAAACGTTGCATGTCGACACGGGCTGTCTGGTCGCGCTGACACAAACGGTGGGCTTTGATATCCAACAGGCCGGTGGCATCAAATCGATGATTTTTGGTGGTGAAGGTTTGTTCTTTGCCACGCTGACCGGGCCGGGACATGTCTGGCTACAGTCACTACCTTTCAGCCGGCTGGCCGGCCGCATCTTCGCTTCACTGCCGTCGCGCGGTGGCAGCAAGGGCGAAGGGTCGATCCTCGGCGGACTCGGTAACCTACTGGACGGTGATAACTTTTAGTTCGCCGAAAGACGCTACGGAGCAAGATTTAGGAATGATGATTGCCCATTGTTGATTCTTTTAATGGAGCAATGATGTGCGGTTTACATCGTTCCAAAATCCGAAATCATCAATCCTAAATCTGCTTCGGCGCCGAGGCAGAACCGACGCTAACGTGTTGCGGCGAACTACGTATTGCCGGTGAACTGTCGTATCGGAACTGGAGAATTACCTCGTGAAGATTCATTTCTTAGGCGCCAACCGACAAGTGACCGGTTCACGCTATTGTTTGGAAACGCGCGATTCGCGCGTGATGATCGACTGTGGAATGTTCCAGGAGCGACAGTTTCTCAATCGCAATTGGAACAGTTGCCCGCTGCCGCTCGAATCCATCGACGCGATGCTGGTGACACATGCCCACATCGACCATTGTGGCTTGATACCGCGCCTAGTTCGCCAAGGTTTTCGCAGCCCGATCTATTCGACCGAGCCCACCACGGATCTGCTCGAAATCATGTTGCGGGATGCGGCGAAGATTCAGGCCGAAGACTACAAGTACAAAAAGAAGCGGCATCTGCGCGAAAATCGCAAGCCGCGCCATGATGAACAAGTTCTGTTTGATGACCAGGACGTGGACGTGACCCTGCCGCTACGACGGGGAGTCAAGTACAACGTGCCGCAACAGATCACGCCCGACATTCGTGTCACGTTCTGGGAAGCCGGTCATATCCTCGGCTCCGCCATGCTCGACATCAACGTGCAGGAGAACGGCAAGACGCGGCGCGTGATTTTTTCGGGAGACATCGGGCAGTGGGACAAGCCACTCATTCACGATCCAAGCGTCTTCTCGCAAGCTGACTACGTCGTAATGGAATCGACATACGGTGACCGCAATCATGAGGATGCGGGCGAGATTGAACCGCAACTCGAACGCGTGATCCGTTCGAC
This sequence comes from Planctomycetales bacterium, assembly GCA_020426755.1. Classification (GTDB taxonomy): domain Bacteria; phylum Planctomycetota; class Planctomycetia; order Pirellulales; family Pirellulaceae; genus JAGQPK01. Next base: position 3,984 of record JAGQPK010000416.1, on the reverse strand, counting down.
AATCGCTGCCGGCGGGAATGTCGTGATTCCCACCTTCGCCGTCGAACGTGCCCAAGAATTGATTTATCACATCAGTAACCTGGCACAGCAAAATCTCATCCCGGACGTGCCGGTCTTTCTTGACAGCCCAATGGCAGTGGACGTGACCGACGTTTTTCGCAAGAACCGCGACCGCTTTGATGCCGAGACCTGGAATCGGATTAATCAGGGAATGCCACCGCTCGACTTTCGCGGACTGCGGATGTCACACTCAACCGAAGAGTCGAAAGCAATTAATGCGTTCAAAGAACCGTGTGTCATTATGTCGACGGCCGGCATGTGTACGGCAGGACGCATCAAGCATCATCTGCGGCACAATATCTCGCGACCGGAAAGCACGATTCTGTTTGTCGGCTACCAAGCCCACGGCACGTTGGGCCGCTTGATCCTGGAAGGTACCCCCGAGGTTCGTATCCACGGGCAGTCGTGCAAGGTGCGCGCGAAGGTGCAGCAGATCTATGGTTGCTCGGGCCACGCCGACCGCTCGGGGTTGCTGTTTTGGGCCAGCCATTTCAAACAAGCTCCGCGCCGAGTGTTTCTAACACACGGCGAAGAAAAAGCAGCGCAGTCGCTGGCGGACGCGCTGGTCGCCAATCACCACTGGAACGTGCTGATCCCAGATTATGAATCGGCGTCAGATCTGAAATGATCAGCGGATGGATCCGGACTGATCACAAGCCGGCAGTTGCGATCAGTGCCTGCATGGGGCCGGCGGTGCAAAGTCGGTCCAATTCTTCGCGTGTGCGTACCAGCAGCGCGCCGGCATAGGCCATGGAATTTAACGAAATTCCATCGAAGGCTTCGCGGCGTCGGGGTACAAGCATCATCCAGCGACGCGTGGTCAACAGGTTGTAGGGGCGTTGCGGTGTGACTTCGTTCCAGCCAACGGACTCCAGCAATCGATCGTAGGCGCTCAGGAAGTGGGTTCCCAACGTGGCTGCATCGTTTGCTGCGGGAATACCGATCCAACGATGTGTAAATGGTACGTGCGAACTGCACGCCGCTGCGAAGGGCGGCGCATCGCGCATCAGTAGGACGTCGATCGGAAGATCGGTCGGATCGGGCTGATCTGTTCGATCAGTCAGCGGCAACGGAATCAATTGCAGGTGTCGATGAGGTTGACTAGCTCCGGCGATGGTGCCGGAGTTGTAGAACCCTAGTGATTCAAATTGCAATTGGCAGTTCGCTAACGCATCGAAATCAGCGCGGGCTAACCGCGTGCTTTGCAGCTGAAATTCGCGCGTCACCACCAGCAAGTGGTTGGGTACGACGGGGAACTTATTCAACAGCGCGACGTGTGTCGACGATACATCCGCCACGAACATGGCAGGATCATATGGCAGGAAGGGATTGTTTGGTGGGGACTGGGTAAGCGTATCGTTGGCCAATTTGGCGGCCGCCGGTTGAGCCTCTGCGGACGTCGTTGGCCAATCACTGGGCGACGTGTGTGGCTTTTCTCGCAAGCTCGCGACCTGCCTGATTAGGAATGGCATGCCGTAATCTTCGCGCCAAATCGAATAGGTTTCGATTGGACGCAATTGGCCGCCGGCCAGGGCGCGCTCCGACGCTTCGCGAATCCGTTGCAACATGATCGGGGCCCGATAGAAGAGTGACACGACCCTGACACAGTAGGGCGTGCCACTCTATGTGAAGACAAAACTACTCTTCGTGCTGCAGACTCGCTAATACGCTGTAATCTTCCAGCGTTGTCGTGTCGCCAACCGTCTGCCGGCCTGCAGCGATGTCGCGTAGCAGTCGTCGCATGATCTTGCCGCTGCGAGTCTTCGGCAAGGCGTTCGTAAAGCGAATGTCATCCGGCTGTGCGAGGGCACCGATCTCCTTACGTACGTGCTGCTTCAGATCATTTCGCAGCGCGTCAGTAGGTTCGACGCCCTTCAATGTTACGAAGACGGCAATCGCTTCGCCCTTCAGGTCGTCAGGACGCCCAACCGCGGCGGCCTCGGCGACGGCGGGGTGGCTCACCAATGCGCTCTCGATTTCGATCGTGCTCAAGCGATGCCCTGAGACGTTTAGCACGTCATCGATTCGCCCCATGATCCAATAGTAACCGTCGTCGTCGCGGCGAGCATTGTCGCCGGCCAGATACTTGCCCGGGACCTTGCTCCAATACTGTTCTTGGTAACGCTTGTCGTCACCCCAGATACCGCGCAGCATACCGGGCCAAGGATGAGTGATTACGAGCCAGCCGCCTTGATTCGCATCGACCGAGTTGCCGCTGTGGTCAACGATGTCGGGGATGATCCCGGGCAGCGGCTTCGTGCAGCTGCCTGGCTTGGTCGGAATCGCGCCCGGCAATGGTGACATCATGATGCCACCCGTTTCGGTCTGCCACCAAGTGTCAACGATTGGGCAGCGTTCCGCACCGATCATCCGGTGATACCACATCCAGGCTTCGGGATTGATCCCTTCGCCGACTGTGCCGAGCAGTCGCAACGTTGACAGATCGTGCTTCTTCACATGATCGTCGCCCCATTTGATAAAGGCGCGAATTGCAGTCGGTGCGGTGTACAGAATCGTCACCTTGTGGCGCTCGATCAAATCCCAGAAGCGATCTTCCGCTGGATGATTTGGCGCGCCTTCATAGATGAGTACCGTGGCGCCGGCACTTAACGGCCCGTACACGACGTAACTATGGCCTGTGATCCAGCCGCAGTCCGCGGTGCACCAGTAGATGTCGTCGTCACGGTGATCAAACACCCATTCAAACGTCTTTTTCGCGTAGAGATTGTAGCCGGCTGTGGTGTGACGGATGCCTTTCGGCTTTCCCGTCGAGCCGCTCGTGTACAGAATGAATAGTGAGTTTTCACTATCGAGCGGCGTGGCCGGGCAGTCCGCGGACGCGGCTTCCATTAGTTCGTGCCACCAGAAGTCGCGGCCCGCCTGCATCGACACTTCATTGCCAACTCGCTTCAGCACAATGCACTTGGTAACCGTGGGCGATTTCTCAAGCGCCTGATCAACGGTTTGCTTCAATGCCAATTGCTTGCCGCGTCGCCAGCCACCGTCTGCTGTAATCTGCAGTTTGGCGCTAGCGTCGTGATTGCGATCCGCAATCGCTTCGGCCGAAAAACCGCCGAAGATGACCGAATGTACGGCTCCAATGCGTGCACACGCCAGCATTGCAATGACTAACTCCGGCACCATCGGCATGTAGATACTCACCACATCACCTGTGGTAATGCCCTGCGCCGTCAGTACATTCGCGAACTTGCAGACTTCCGCGTGCAACTGGCGATAAGTGTAGGTGCGTTGATCACCTGGTTCGCCTTCGAATATCAACGCGATTTTGTCGGCACGCTCCGTCGTCAGATGGGCGTCCAAACAGTTGTAGGAAGCGTTTGTCTTGCCGCCAACAAACCATTCCGCGAAAGGTTCCTGCCAACGTAGCACTTCCGTGTAGGGCTCGAACCAATGCAATTCGCTGCGAGCAGCCTCGTCCCAAAACGCCTCGGGGTCCTGAGCCGCCCGATCCCAGATCTGCTGATACTCCTCCAGCGACTTAATTCGCGCCTTGCTGGCAAACTCTGCCGTGGGCGGAAACAGGCGAGCTTCATGCATCACGGTGTCGATTCGACCTGAACTGGATTCCGCCATCTGTACTCCTCCACTGTCAAGTGTAAACCGGCGATTTTAGGTCTGCCAAGTTGGTGTGTCAACGAACCACATGTCGCAGTTGCCGGCCGGGGCATGTTGGACGCGACGGAGGAATGATTGCGAAGACGCAGGGACGCGAGGCGTTCTGCGCCGCGGTGACAACGATCAACTTCATTCAGAATCAGATATTCCGTAACACGTAACTGGAATGAAGTTGCTCTTGCTGGCCCGTTGGTCTGCATCGCGTAGCGATTGTTGACGGTAGGCCGGCGATTTATCGCCGGTGAGCGTTGCAAAATGGCTCAAGCGTCGCGTAGCGACATCTGAGAA
>JAGQPK010000415.1 GCA_020426755.1 Planctomycetales bacterium | reverse complement strand
CGGCGCGCGTGGTGCTCAACTGAGTGCCATTGGGCTGGCGCCTTCTGTAGATCGATGACAGCAAAAATGTGTGGCACGACGAGCCCCCCACCTCTCCATTTACCCCAGTCTCACATTCTGTCGTCAATCGCTGATTTGGTGTTCGAGCTGCCTAGTGAGTGGATTAAGATGACGCGACTCTAGGATGGGTAGTCTTGAATAGTGAGGGATCGATGAGCGTTCGTCTCACAAACGCTTGGCCGCTGTACCGTGGTCTCGCTCTGATTTGCTGGCTGTGCGTCGCCAGCCTGACGGTTGCCGACGAAGCGAATGTGTCGAGTGAGGAGTGGCCTGTCGCATTCCGGGAAGACGCAAATCTATTTGACGTCTGCTTTGTGGATGGGCAACTCGGTTGGGCGGTAGGCGATCGCGGCACGATTTGGCACACGAGTGATGGCGGGCAGAACTGGGAACTGCAGGACAGTCCAGTCGGCTTTCGCTTGGAGTCCGTTCACTTTGTGAATGCCACACACGGTTGGGCGGCGGGTGGATACACGGTGCCTTACACTCACCGCGCGATCGGCGGGATTTTGCGAACAAGCGACGGTGGTCGCACTTGGGCTTACGAACCTCAGCAATTTCTGCCGTGGCTGCGCGGCATTCACTTTTCCGACGAACGGAACGGCATCGCCTATGGCAGCGGTTCGCCGATGTATCCTTCGGGCGTGTTCGTAACCAGAGACGGCGGTCAGAACTGGTCGGCGCGGCCCGGCCAGTCGACAGGGTGGCTGCATGCGGACGTTGATGGACGCGGCAATGGTTGGCTGCTTGAGCGAAGCGGGCGGCTGTCGCGCACGGTCAACTATGAGATCGTCGGCACGAGCGAGGCGACCGCTGAAACGCGGCATCCCCAACGACTGCTCCACACCAGCGGCCGAAGTTGGTTTCTGTGTGGCAATCAAGGCCTGATCCAGCAAAGTGAAGATGGCGGCGAAGATTGGCGCACACCGCGCGACCTGCCGAACAGCGCATTGACCTTTGAGTTCGACTGGATGTCGATCGCGGCGTCTGGTGAGCACGTTTGGGTCGGTGGTGTTCCCGGCACACACCTGTTGCATTCACCGGATGGCGGTCGCAGTTGGCAGTGGCAATCGACCGGGAGCACACTGCCCTTGTATTCAATCGAATTCACCGACACGCGACACGGTTGGGCAGTCGGTGCGTTGGGGACGATCCTGGCGACAGCCGACGGTGGCACGACGTGGAGCGCTCAACACGGTCAAGGCCGTCGCTTGGGAGTATTGGCCGTTGCAAGTCAGCCGCAACAAATCGGCTGGGAGATCATTGCGCAACTGTCGGGCGCGGAAGGCTATTCGCTGTCACTTGAGGTGTTGTCGGCGGTGGATCAGCGGCGACCGCCGCAAGGTCAGACGCCGTTGTCGACGCGACTCCACGAAGCAACGGTGATGCTCGGCGGCGCCGGAGCGAATGTTATCCAATCTCTCCCCGCACCCATGTTGGCGTTACAGATGTCGGCGTCTGATGTACGCTCAAGTTGGGATGCCGCGACGCAGGCCAATAGTGTCGATCAGATCACTGAGTATCTGGTTCGGCAGGTGCGAATGTGGCAGCCCGACCTGGTTGTGTTCAGTGATCCCGAACCACACGACGGCACCACAGAGTTGGCGCGTCAGGCGATTTTGCAGGCGGTGGAACGAGCTGCTTCATCGGACGATTATCCATCACAGTTGCAGGCGGGTTTGCCGACCTGGCGAGTGGGCAATGTGACGAGCGTCACGTCTCAGGAATCATCGCGCAACTATCCAATCACCGGCAATCGGTTAATCATGCCGCTAACCAAGACCGTCGAGCAACTGGCTGCGGTGGCGAACGCGCGGTTCGAACGAACACCGGTCGGCTCGCAACGCACGTTGGGACTCCGCACGATGAGCGGCGCGAGTCACCGCTCGACTCTGGCAGTGGGCAGCGGTCAGCCAGGTGTGACACGTCGCTTGGAAGTCGACGTGCCGACAGACGTGCGACAACGAAATCAGCTGGCCCAGCGTCAACGCAACTTGGAAGCAATCTTGCATTCGGAACGAGCCAGCGATCCGTCGGTCTGGCAACAGGCATTACACCTTGCCAAAGAGCTGCCGTCTGAACAACGCGGCGAGCTCCTGTACCTGGCTGCCATGGATGCGCTGCGACTCGGTCAAACGGAAATGGCGCAAGCGATGTTGAAAGCTGTTCCGGACGGGACTTCCCCCTACTCCGCTTACGAAGCGGCGCGGCTGCAACGGTTCTGGTATTTGGCGAGCCAAGAAGGCAGCATGCACGCGCATCGTGACGCGTCACACAACACTCAGCGAGTGACACAACTTGGGCAGGACCAGACCGCCTCGCAGTTGCGCACCGCCAGTTTCGAGCGATTGCAGGCGGGCAGCGTGCTGCCCACGGCGGCGTTTGCCAATCCGATCAGTGAGGAGGACTCCGCAGCGACACTTCACCATCAACAGGTGCGTCAGGTTGTGGAAGAGATACAAAGCAGTCGGGCAGATCTTTATTTCGAACCGATGCTGCGTTTTCCGTTGGCTGCCTATGAGCGTCGGACTGGCCAAGGGGATTCAGCTCTCCGCTTCTGGCGCAGTCAACTCTCCGGCAAAACGGACGCTTCATTCCGCTCGTGGGCTGCGAGTGAAATCGCCTTTAATGAACACTCCGCCGTTATTCCGAAACCCACGTACACGGTGGCACTGATGTCGAGGCCGCCTCGACTGGATGGCAAGTTGGATGAGACGTCGTGGGCTCAACTTGACGCGCTCGAGCTACAACCACCGATCACCTCAAACTCTGCGACCGGCGGACGAGCAAATCGCGCAGGTCCCGTCGTACCACCTACACGAGTTCGCGTGGGCCGCGACGCAGAGTTCGTTTACCTGGGCATCGAGGCACAGCAGGCGCCTGGACTGAGCTATGAACCTCTGACAGAATCACGACGGCGCGACATGACGCTGGTGGGCGATCGGTGTGAATTCTGCCTGGACGTCGATCGAGACGGCGTGACCTACTGGCGACTCGCCATCGATGCGCAGGGTCGAGTCAATGATTCGCTGAATGACGACTCGTCATGGAATCCGCAGTGGTTTGTGGCGACATCCGCAGATGACACTAGCTGGTCGGCCGAGATCGCGATTCCTGTGAACGAATTGACGACCGACGAGCTGGCCAACGACAGCGCCTGGGGACTCGGCATACAGCGCATTGTGCCAACCGTCGGCTGCGCAACGTGGCTTCAGCCCGCACCGGTTGACGCTCGTCCCGAGGAATTCGGGTACCTGTTGTTTCGTTAGAGTGCCGAGTAGACTGTAGCGCGTTACACGACAAGGATGCGAGCGCGCGACGATGGCTTTTCTGATTGGGACGGACGAAGCGGGATATGGTCCCAACCTCGGACCACTGGTCATTGCCGCCAGCGTGTGGCACGTGCCGGGCGACGACTGCGATGTCGATCTGTATCAAAGCCTGTCGCCCTGGATTACCAGCGGCAGTCCATCCACATCGCGTTCACGCAGCGGCTCCCCCCGTCACGCGGACAAATCACTGGACACGACCGGCGTGACGCGTGCCGGCGATGAGCTTCCGCTGTGCGTTGCCGATTCCAAACAGGTCTACCGTCCGGGTGCCGGCCTGCAGGGTCTGGAACGCGGCGTGCTATCTGCGGCCGCGGCGTTGTTCGACACCACGGCAAACGATTGGCTGGAACTGCTCGCTCAGCTCTGCCCGGACGCTGCATCGCAGAGTAGCACACTGCCCTGGCATCAACGCCACAACCCGTCGATACCGACAGCGATCAGCCCACAACAGTTGGCCGCGGATCGATCACGCTGGCAGCAGCTTGGCGAGGCAACCGGTGTTCGCCTGGTCGCACTACGGTCAGCCATGATCTTTCCGGAAGACTTCAATCGAGACGTCGCGCGACTCAACTCGAAAGGACTGTTATTATCTGAAACGACACTGGATCTTGTCGCAGACTGTGTCACACCGTTGTCACAGGAACCGATTCGCATCGTCTGTGATAAACATGGCGGACGCAATCATTACGGTGCGCTGCTGCAGTCGCGGTTCAACGCGGGTCTCGTGCGGGTCGCCACCGAAGGACGGCAACTGAGTCAATACGATGTGGGTACGTCAGATCAGCCGATCGAAATTCGCTTTCAGGTGGGCGGAGAATCATTCATGCCGTCGGCGCTGGCGTCGATGACCGCCAAGTACCTGCGTGAACTGGCCATGGCGGCGTTCAACTCCTTTTGGCAGGAAAAGGTCGCCGGCCTACGTCCGACGGCGGGATACCCGGTCGACGCATTGAGGTTTCGCCACGATATTGAGCATCAGCGACGTTCACTTCGGATCCCGCTGGAAACCTTGTGGCGCGATCGTTAGAGGCATTGCTGAACCCGCTTTTCAATTGGAAGTCGTAATGCATCTGGAAGAGATCGTCCCGGTTCTACAACTCTCGATTGGTCCCGTCATCGTGATTTCAGGCGTGGGCTTAGTTGTGCTTTCGATGACCAACCGCTACGGAAGAATTATCGATCGTTCACGAAGCTTGGCGCGGGAGATTCGCGAACAAAGTACCAGCGAATTGCGGCACGCCCGTTTGCAATTGGACATTCTCTTGAAACGTGCCCGCGTGCTGCGCATGGCAATCGCGTTGGCGTCACTCAGTATGTTGCTGGCGGCCACGCTCGTGATCACGCTGTTCATGATCGAACTCATAGCGTTCAACAATGCAATGCCGGTGATCGTGATCTTCATCGCCTGCATGGTCTCGCTGATCTTTGCCCTGATCGCCTTCCTGATCGATATCAACATGTCGCTGTCCGCGCTGAAACTGGAAGTCGACATCGAACAGTACGAACGGGAAAATCATCGCCGGGCGACGCGTTAGGCGACGGCTGCAGCGTCCTGCGTTGATTGCGGGACCAGTGATATCGTCAGCGCCACCTCCTCCTGCATTCCGCATTCCGCATTCCGCATTCAAAAATCAGAAATCAGAAATCATCATTCAGAATTCGAAAGCCGCCGGCCCTAGCCCATGCTGGGCGACGCCCCTAAACTAGAGGGAACCGACCAATTGGCGTGATAAGAACGGGAAACCCGTGATGGCGAACGAAGAAGAACTGTATCAGGAACACGTGCTGGATCATTACGAAGATCCTTATCACCGCGGCCACTGCGACCACCCCACACATCGGCACGAAGACGACAATCCGCTCTGCGGTGACGTGGTGCAGATCGAGCTGCAAATTGATGACAGCGGCAAGATTGTCGACGCCTGGTTTGAAGGTGATGGCTGCT
>JAGQPK010000414.1 GCA_020426755.1 Planctomycetales bacterium | reverse complement strand
CTGCAACTGACAACACAAGGTCACTACGATATCAGTTCGGGCACTGTCAGTTGCGATTCTGCGACAATGGCCAGTACGGTGGTATCGCTGCGAGCTTCGCATCTGCGTTGGCCACCGCCAGCACGACTCGACGAAAGCGGCTTGCTGCACTACCGCACCGACTTGGGTAAACTCACGCATCGCTGGCAACCAAATGCCGACACGCGAATCGCGGGGCACTTGGAAGGCCGGTTACAATTTGCTCCCGACGATGATGGGCTGTCCTTCTCCTCCGAGCAGCAAATCAAGAATTTTGCGATGGAATCGCGTGACGCCGCCGGACGTGGCTACCAAAAACTTTGGCAGGAGAAAGTGCTCAACCTCAATGCGACTGGCCAATGGCAACCAACAGCCGATCAGCTCACATTGAGCGAAGGCCGGTTGGCGTTCGACGGATTCGAGTGTCAAGCCACAGGGCAGCTCACCGATCTCTCACGCACCTTGCAGGCGAATCTGCAGGGCAACACACAAATCGATCTGGAGAAACTTCAACGTCGCTTACAGCCATGGGTTGGCGATGAACTGAAACTGACCGGCGTGTCGACTGACCCCTTCGAGATCGCGGGGCCATTGCGTGAACGAGAATCCACTGCACCCACGATGCTCGTTGCTCAGGCCGCATCCGCAAGCACACAGCGCAACCGATCTGTCGAATTACCTCGCGATCGCGCAATCTCCGCGACATCTGCCGCTTACGTTCCCGCCAAGCTGCAGGCGGCGGGTGGGCTGAGTTGGGAATCAGCAAGTGGTTGGGGATTTCAATCGGGCGCCGATCGACTCCACCTGCAACTCGCCGATCAAGTCGTTACCGCGGATCCGCTATCGCTACCGATGGCTGGGGGTCGCGTCCACTTGTCGCCACGCGTCGAGCTCATGCCGCCGTTGTTACTGACGCTACCGGCTGGACCGCTCGTCGAACGTGTGGCCATTACGCCAGAAATGTGTCAGTCGTGGATGAAGTACGTCGCGCCTTTGGTTGCTGATGCGACTGCGGCACAGGGAGAATTCTCACTGCGGGTCGCGAATGCCCAAGTGCCATTACTGATACCGGCGCAAGCCAGCGCGGAAGGCTCCATCACGATTCACGCGGCTCGTGTCGGGCCAGGCCCCTTGGCACGAGAAATCCTGTCACTCGCGCAACAAGTGCAATCGCTCATTCGTCCGCAAGCGGCCGCCAACAACTATTTGAATACCGAAGCGAATTGGGTCGACCTGCCGGAACAACACGTTTCGTTCCGTGTCAATAATGGCGTGGTAGCTCACGACGGCTTGACAATGCAAATCGGTGAAGTCACCGTCCGCACTCGAGGTTCGGTTGGGCTCGACCAACAAATTGCCCTCACCGCTTATGTGCCGATCCAAGACGATTGGGTGACCAATCAACGGTGGCTGGCCGGCCTGCGCGGCCAAACTTTGGAAGTGCCAATTCGCGGTACGTTGCAACGTCCGCAACTCGATCGACGAGCACTTGCGACGCTCACGCAACAAACCGTACGCGGCGCCGCGGAAGGCTTGCTGCAAGATGAACTACAGCGGCAACTCAATCGGTTGATTCCCGGTTCGCGGTAACTTGCGTTCGACAGCTCGCCGTTACGACAAGTGTCGCAAAGTGTAGTTCCCCGTAACGCGTTAGCATCGGTTTGAACTGACGCGGACGATTCAACTGCCAAGATAACCGTGGCTAATGCCATGCGGCGAACCAATGCAGCGTGGCTAGCGATTGGTAGCGAACTTTCTATCTAACCGCGACGCGGATCTGTCCGGGCGATGATCTCGCTGATGCCCGTCTGATTGAAACCCTTGTATCCGTCGTTGCGTTCCAAGATCTCCAAGTGAGAGCCACGAGCGCCCTGGCGTGCAAACTCGTCGGCTTGAGCCGCATCGAGAGCACCTTCGCGAACGAGCTGCGCGAGATGCTCAGCATCAATCGACCAGACTTCGCCGGCAGTAAATGCCTGACGCAGGAAGCTGAAATCTGTAAACGGCGCCATCGTGGCGACGCCGGCCGCTTGAAGTTGTTCCTGAACCAAATCAAAGTCAAATTGACATTCCAAGTGGTGCAGTCCGGCCGAGAGAAATGCTTCGCCATGCAACTTGCACCACACGCCAACCGTACCCAACTCCGCGCGTGGAGCCAAGCCATCGTGCGCGAAGTCGCCCGCGACTTCATCCGGCGACAGGTCCACGTCTGCAAACACCGTGAGCCCGCAATGTTTCTGTTCCAACACCTGCGCGCCCCAGCCGGCTTGAGCGCCTGCATAGAACCGTTCGCGACATACGAAGCCCATGTGCTCCAGCGTACCGACTAAAGCAGCAAAGTGCTCGCGACTACTACGATAGGTGTGATGATCGTGATTGGCCCAGCCCAGGCCAAGTTGACGCTGTCGATCGTGTTGCACGCGTGCCGCATGATTGCGAGATTCCCAATAGCGACGTTCCGCTGCGAAGAACAAATCACACGCCCGGTCGCGGCCAACGACTGCCGCGACTTCGTCGAATCGCGCCACAGCGTCCGCGTAAGCCTCCGCGCATCCGTGCACTGATCGAGTGCGATCGTCAAAGCGTCGAGCGGCGGTGCTCAACATTTCCAGCTGTGCCGCTGTGGGAGTTTCAATTGTCCAGCCGGAGTGTCCATGGCGTTCGACAACGACACATGTCAGGGCAGCTTGCGGCGTGACGACGGCATAACGGAGGGCCGCCCCTGGCTCGCCCACGATTTCCACCTGTTGAGCCAAACCATGGGCCGCCACGAAGTCTTCAACGGATTCCACTTTGATGGCCAGCCCACGTAGCGGAAACGTGTCGCGTCCTGTCACGCGTGGCACGAGCGGAAAGAGACCACCCGGATGTACCCAAGCATTTACGCCCGTGTTGAAAACAAACCCCAACTGTCGCAACGTGGCATCATCCGTATCCGTACGATCGACCGCAATGTGATCTAGCCAATCGACCAGGCGTGTCCCCGTTTGCTCCTGCATTCGCTGACTGAGCTCGTCCAGAAAACCGTTCACGCGGCAGGCACGTTCAACCATCCGCATTACCCAGGCCCAAGCCGCAGGCTGCGGTTGCCATTGGTAAGTGCGATTCATTTCCGTCGTCGAGCTAATCATTTAGCGGCCCCTCACAGCAGCGTCGGCGTTCCGATTTGTTACCGCCTGACTCATCCTCACGTTCTCGTCATGTCCTGCAACTAGATTCTATGCCGTTCTTATGCAGAGAACGCAAGAATCATTCAACGCTTGGCGCGTCGATTCCCGCGGTTATTAAGTTGGCTGGAATATAATGTTCGAGTCAAGACGAAGTTTTGTATGGGAGCGACTCGATGGCGCGCGTACTTCTGCTAGGTAGCGGAAAAATTGGCCGCATGATTGCCAAGTTTCTGACCGCAACGGGGGACTACCGGTTGACGGTGGGTGATGTCGAACGCTCGTCGCTGGAACGAATGCAGTCCAAGGTCCCCGTCGATGTGAGGGTCGTCGATGCGGCCGACGGGGCATCGCTGCGGTCAGCCATGGCCGACCATGATCTGGTCATCTCGGCGCTCAGCTATCGATTCAACCCGGCCGTCGCACAAGCAGCCGCGGATTGTGGCCTCAGTTATTTTGACTTGACCGAAGACGTAGCCACAACTCGCGCCGTACGCACCATCGCGGAACACGCACGGCCCGGCCAGATTTTCATGCCGCAATGCGGCTTGGCCCCCGGCTTCATCAGCATTGTCGCACATCACCTGGCACAGTCGTTTGATCGAGTCGATCGGGTTCACATGCGCGTCGGTGCACTGCCGCAATTCCCCACCGGCCAACTGAAATACAACCTAACTTGGTCCACGGATGGACTCATCAATGAGTACTGCAATCCTTGCGAGGCGATTCAGGAAGGCCAACGGATAGAAGTCTTACCGCTGGAAGGCTGGGAACAGTTCTCACTTGATGGCGTCCGCTATGAAGCCTTCAATACGTCAGGCGGACTTGGCACGCTGTGCGAGACGTGGGATGGTCACGTGCGTGAACTGAACTACAAGACCGTGCGTTACCAAGGGCACTGCGAATTGATGCAGTTTCTCGTCAATGAACTGCGACTCAACCAGGATCGCGAAACGCTGCAACACATCCTCGAGCGCGCCGTCCCGGTCACGTTTCAGGACGTCGTCGTGACATTTTGTACGGCCGCCGGTTGGCGCCATGGACAGTTAGTTCAAATCAGCGATGCGCGCAAGGTCTACGCGCGAGTGATTGACGACGAGAACTGGAGCGCAATCCAGATCACCACTGCCGCCGGGATCTGCACGGCGATCGATCTCTTCACTCACGGACAAATCAAACAACAAGGCTTTGTCCGCCAGGAAGAGATCGACTTGGAGACGTTCTTGGCCAACCGCTTTGGCCAAAACTATGTCACCGAAGTTACCACGCGCTTCGCGCAAACTACAACAGCGACTCCAGCTCGCTGACCAACGACGAGAAATATTCGAGTGCCGTCTTCACCGGCTTCGGGCTCGCCATGTCCACACCCGCCGCACGCAGGAGGTCCAACGGATCGCGCGAGCAACCTGACTTGAGGAAGCCCAAGTAGTCTTCCAATTCGTTGGCTCCGCCCTTCAGCACGCGTTGACTCAGCGCAATAGCCGCCGACAACCCCGTCGCGTACTTGAATACGTAAAAGGCGCGGTAGAAGTGCGGTATCCGCAGACACTCCAGTGACAGACAATCGTCCAGCGCAAAGTCCGGACCGAAATACTGCTCCAACAGTCCGCGATAAACCTTGCGGAACGATTCGAGCGTCAATGGTTCGCCGGCTTCTCCCATCTCGTGCGTGATCTTCTCGAATTCGGCAAACATCGTTTGTCGGAAGATCGTCCCGCGAATGTCGTCGATTTCGCGATTGATCAGATAGGCCCGCCACTTCTTGTCCGTCGTTTGCTCCAGCAGGTGATGGCTCAACAGTTCTTCGTTAAACGTACTGGCGACTTCGGCAACGAAGATCGTGTAATCGTAATACTGGAACGGTTGATGCTTGGCCGAGAAATAGCTGTGCATCGAATGTCCGGCCTCATGCGCCAAGGTGTACACATCATTCAGTACACTCGGTTGGTAGTTCATGAGAATATAAGGAGCGCCGTCAAACGACCCGCAACTGAACGCACCGCTTTGCTTGCCTTGGTTGGGATACCGGTCGCACCAGCGTCCACGCAACCCGCGCTCCAGCACTTCGCAGTACTCGGTGCCCAGCGGTTGCAGCGAGGCAATCACGGTGTCGACAGCCTGATCCCAGGTGTAATGAGTCTCGAGGCTACTGAGAATCG